>CAZCRJ010000359.1:773-3840 GCA_964501015.1 uncultured Roseivirgaceae bacterium
GTGCGCGCCGCGGCGTGGGCAAGGTCATCGGCGTGGATCTCAGCGCCCGCGGTACCCGTCGGCTCGATTTCGATGAAATGCCCAGTGCCCGCCAAGTCTTGTTCGATCGCTTGCGCCCGCGCAAAACCGCCTAAGCTGAAAGCCACGTGGGAATCAGAGCCCATAACTAAAATAGTGCCAAATTCCTTGGCCGCTTTGGCAATCGCAGTGCAATTGGCGAAAGATCATGGTTTGCATATTTTACTCAATTACGCTTCCGATAACACTGCAGCTGCTGAAGTAAAGGAAGCAATAATGGGAGCAGGAGGCAGCGCAGAACTGGTGAGGTTTAAGGTGCAGGATAAAGAGGAGACTGATGCGGTTCTCGCTGCCTGGCAGAAAAATAATCCCGATAGCGAGATTCACGTTCTGGTCAATAATGCCGGCATAACACGCGATGGATTATTCATGTGGATGACAGAAGAGAACTGGGATGATGTCATAGCCGTTTCCCTGAAGGGAATGTTTAACGTCACACAAAGCGTACTACGGAATATGCTTCTGCGTAAAACAGGTAGGATAATTAACATCACATCTATATCCGGGTTAAAAGGTGTTCCGGGCCAAACAAACTATTCGGCTGCAAAGGCGGGGATAATTGGCGTTACCAAAGCACTGGCCCAGGAAGTAGCTAAAATGAACATCACCGTAAATGCTGTGGCGCCAGGTTTTGTTAATACCCAAATGATTGCAGACATCGGCATGGAAAAATACCTTAAAGCTATTCCGATGGGCAGGGTGGGTGAGCCGGAAGAAATTGCCCATGTGGTGAGCTTCTTGGCCTCAGAGAAATCATCCTATATTACCGGGGAAGTAATCAATGTAAACGGAGGACTCTATTCCTGATGGTAATACACAAGGATCAGATTGAAGCGTATATTCCGCAGCGTGCCCCTTTTGTGATGATTGACAACCTGCTGGTGGCAACTCCTGAAAAATTCGAAACCGATTTTAAAATTTTACCGGATAATATTTTTTTGGAAAATGGCATACTAAGGGAATTTGCCCTGATCGAAAATATTGCCCAAAGTAGCGCTGCCGGATTGGCAATACTTAATAGGATTGGTTCAAAAGATGACGTGGAAGGGTTTATTGGAGGCATAACGAAAGTGACAGTATTCATGTTGCCGGAGGTAAATGAAACACTTCAAACCATTATTATCCCCAAAGCAGAACTTGGAAATATGTTTTTAGTACAGGCAGCAACCTATGCTAATGGTAAAAAACTGCTCGAGTGCGAAGTAAAATTAGTTGGATCAGGCAATCCTCAAAACGAATAAGGCAACGATAACATGGATACACGTTCATTAACAGAGGTAAAACAAAAACTCAAGGAACAAATCATAGCAGAACTAAACCTTCAGGATTTAAAACCGGAAGACATACAGGATGATGCTCCGCTTTTTGTTGAAGGCCTCGGCCTTGATTCCATTGATGCACTGGAACTGGTAGTTATACTAGAAAAATACCATGGAGTAAAAATTCCGGATGAGACAGTCGGCAGAAAAGTGCTTCAGTCCATTACCACGATGGCAGAATATGTACAGGAAGAGAACGCAAAAAAGATGTGAAAATCGGGATTACAGGTATAGGAGTAGTCAGTGCCATTGGCCATACCGTTGACGAAAACCTTCGTACACTGAAAGAAGGCAGAACGGGAATCGGACTGTCCGCCAGGTTTCATCATTTAATGGGTGAGGTGAAGCTATCCAACGAAGAAATCATCCGGCAGGAATCGTTGAAGCGTATAGACTATTCACGTACTACGTTGCTTTCTATCCTCGCAGCAAAGGAGGCATGGGGAAATAAGACTCATCATCCGACTATTCGCACCGGCTTAATTGGCGCTACATCAGTGGGTGGTGTTGATCGTATTGAAGAATATTATGTTGAACTGCAGGCAGACAGTACATCCGAAGCCTATGCCCGCATGACACACGATAATGGAAGGACGACCGAACGCCTGGCTGAAGTGCTGGGCATCAGCGGGTATATCGGCACCATTTCAACAGCATGTTCATCCGGTGCCAATGCCATCATGCACGGGGCACGACTTATCGAAGCCAACAAACTCGATAGGGTTATCGTGGGTGGGTGCGATCCACTGGCACGATTTGATGTGGAAGGTTTTAACTCGCTGAACATTTACGACAAGGATTTATGTAAGCCTTTTGACGATGCCAGAAAGGGATTAAACCTTGGCGAAGGAGCAGGATTTTTAGTACTGGAAAATGAACACAGTATTTCCGTCACCGGGAGCACACCATTGTGCCTGCTTTCCGGTTGGAATAATGCAACGGATGCCTTCCACCAAACAGCCAGTTCCGCGGATGGAAAAGGAGCCTACCTTGCTATGGTAAAGGCACTGGAAAAAGCTAAACTAAGTGCCAGCCAGATTGATTATGTCAATGCACACGGTACAGGAACTGGCAATAATGATCTGTCAGAATCAATGGCATTGCGAAACGTTTTTGGAATCCCTATGCCATCTTTCAGTTCAACAAAGGGATTTACCGGGCATACGTTGGCGGCAGCGGGTGCCATTGAAGCAGTCTATTCTGCGCTTGCCATACGGGAACAGGCATTGTTGCCGAATGTGAACTTTTCAACGCCCATGAAGGAAACCGGTCTTGTTCCCCAAACAATGTATTCCCCCGGTACTGTTAACCATGTGCTCTCGAATTCATTTGGCTTTGGCGGAAATTGCACGTGTTTAATTTTCAGTAAATTACCGTAAATGCGAATCACTGCATCGTCCACGATAGCACACCAGCCGACCTTCCGCAACCCTGGGTTTTCGCAGCTACTTTCTGGTCTGCAAGAGCCTTCTGCACTGGTGGTACCAGACTATAATGAATTTATTCCGGCAATGGACAGAAGGAGGATGAGTGAGGTATTGAAAATGGGCATCGCCTGTACCCTGGATTGCCTTGAGCAGGCGGGCATTCAACAACCGGACGCCATCATTGTGGGCACCAGCATGGGATGTTGTATACATACCCGAAATTTTTTGGATAAAATTCAGTCT
>CAZCRJ010000360.1:0-3839 GCA_964501015.1 uncultured Roseivirgaceae bacterium
AAAAGCCAATAAGGGACTATCGAAAGCCGTATCGTCAGGTTATCAGATGATCTTTATCAGTTAGGCCAGTTCCCGTAAGTCGACAGGTACAACCTTTGAAATGCCTTTCTCTACCATAGTAATTCCATAGATCACATCCGTTGAAGTCATGGTGCGTTTGTTATGCGTAACGATAACAAATTGGGAGTCCTTGCTGAACCTGCGGATAATGGTATTGAATTTATCAATGTTGGCATCATCAAGTGGTGCATCAACTTCATCAAAGATACAAAAGGGAGCAGGTTTGAGAAGATACATAGAAAATAACAAAGCAGTGGCGGTAAGTGTTTTTTCACCACCGGAAAGCTGGTTAATGGTAAGCGGACGTTTTCCTTTTGGTTTAGCGATAATGTCAATATCGGAATCCAATGGAGTGGAAGGATCGGTGAGTTTTAAATCACAATCATCTTCTTCATTAAATAATGAACGGAACACGCGTTTAAAATGATCCCGAATCTGGTTAAAGGCTTCCATAAAAGTTATACTGGCGGCCCCTTCAATTTCGCTGATGGTATTCAATAATGATTCCTTCGCTTTTATCAAGTCATCTTTCTGCAGAATAATAAAATCATTACGTTCTTTAATTTCGGTGTAAGCCTCCATAGCCATTGGATTTATAGGCCCCATGTTGTCTAACCGTTCCCTGATTCTTGTTACCTCCTGGCGAAGTTTCTCTTCATTAAACTGGGTGAGTGATGCTGCTTCTTCGGGTGAGGTTTGTTCCGTTAAGGTGTCAAGGTCCACATTGAACTCAACGGATAATCGCTCTTTAACAGAATTTAAATGAAGTTTACTTTCATTTAATTGTCCTTGCAATTCCATTAACAAATTATCAATGTTATTTCTGGAGTGCTGCACTTCGCGAAGTTCTTTCTCGAATTGATCAATCGTTCCGCGCGATTCGTAATATTCTTTTTCTGCTTCATTAAGGCCTTTTTCCATTTCTTCTTTTTCCGCATACATAGCGATCAATTCATTGTCGTTAGTATGGGTGGTTTCCAGAATGAGCTTAACTTCTTCCTCATTTTTGTTTAGTTCTTCGCTACTCTGCTCGATGCGTAAGCTGCTTTGCTCCATCGATTCCTGCTTAAACCGGATTTCCTGTTCTGTACTTCGTACACGGTTTTCCTGCTGGTGGAAGAAAATATTTTGTTCATTGAATGCTGCTGAACGCTGACTTAAGAGCTCACTTTGTGCGGCAAGCTTTTCAGTCACTTCAATCATTTGTGTTTCGTATTGTAGCACATCATGGTTTAGCGCCTGTGCTTTTGGCTTAAGCTCATCGAGTTCTTTTAATAAAGAATCTATTTTTTCTAGAATATCTTCTCTGCGTAAATCGGAGTTACTTAAAAGATTTG
This sequence comes from uncultured Roseivirgaceae bacterium, assembly GCA_964501015.1. Classification (GTDB taxonomy): domain Bacteria; phylum Bacteroidota; class Bacteroidia; order Cytophagales; family Cyclobacteriaceae; genus UBA2336. The sequence goes on from CAZCRJ010000360.1 coordinate 1,398, forward strand.
AAAATTGTTCACTTTTCGTGCGTATCGAAACGTATTCTTCAGTAACCTGGCGAATGGTATTTTGCAATTCTTCAATTTGCTGACGAATGGTATGGTTACGAAGCTTTTCAAGGTCAGACTGACGCTGCACCAAACTTTCACGAGTTGCGTTTACTTTGGTAGTAAGTTCACGTATTTCTTTTTCCAGTTTTTCGAGATTCTTTGCTCGCCCGATTCGTTTTCCTTCGAATAGCCCCACTGATCCGCCTGAAAGACTAAACCTGCGCTTGGTAAATTTTCCACTCTTGGTGATGAAGATGTTGTCATCCTCAGCAGTAATATCTTTGATGTCGCCCCCCTCATAAATATAGACGCGATCGAGTATGAAGGACATGAGCTTTCTGTACTTTGGATCGAATTCGATTATTTGTGTTGCAGGGAAAGCATTGTCATAAATTCGGGTAGCGGTTGATTCAAACTTCTCGAATGCATCCAGTATAAAAAAGTTGGCTTTTCCTTTTGATGCATCGCTTAATATATTGATTGCTTCATAGGCTTCCGCTTCATGATCAACAATGTAAAAGTTTAGGTATGACTCAAGGAAATTTTCAATGGGTACCCTGTATTCTTCCGGACAGGTTAAGATATCCGATAGGAGCGGTGCATTTTTAGCAATTTTCTTTTTAAGGAATTTGATGGCCTCCGGAAATCCCTCAAGGTTTTCAACCAGCGATTTGGTAAGGTTATATTCATTCTGGCGGGCGTCCAGTTTTCTACTACTTGTAGTCAACTCTTCGCGGATCATTTCAATGGTTTTTTCCATCGAGGTAATCCGGGAGAAAGTATTCTCTTCTTCTTTGCGCAAAGACTCCAATGCCCCATTTTTTCCATTGATATCTTCCTGCAGTTCAACAAGTTTCTTTTCAAATTCCACAAGACTTGCGCTTTGCTGGCTGGTATCAGTAGCAGTACGTTCAAGTTCCTGTTTAAAGGATGCAATTTGAATACCCCTGATTTCAATGGCTTTGTTAAGCTGAAAGCTTTGTTCTTGTTTTTCGCGTTGTATTTGTCGTAAGGTGTCCACCTCAGCTTGTAAAGCAGTAGTGGCGCTTTTCTGCTCATCGTACTCAGCTTTTAATGATTCTAGCTTTTGCGTGATTTCACTCAAAATCTGCGCGGCAGACTCTCTTTCGGTCTCCAGACTTTGAATACTAAATCGTGCCCGTTCATTGCTCTTCTTATCCTGATCAATTTGCTCCTTCAGATTGGAGGCCCGATCATTTAAGTACTTCAGCCTTTCGTTCTTAATCTGTTTCTCACTTTCGTAGTGACGAATTTTCGAAACAAATTCGTTAATGGATTTCTGGCGGGATGAAAGTGTTTTTTCTTTTATGATCAGTTCGTTCTTGGCCTGCTCAATCGCAGCTTCCTTTTCCGCTGTTGAACTGGTTAACGCAATTTTCCGGTCATTCTCTTCTTGTATATTTTTCTGAAGATCGTTGAACTTTGATTTTTGCTGGTTTACCACAACTTTAGCCAGCGTTATACTTTTCTCCTTGTATTCGTCTTTGATCCGGTAGTACGTTTCTGTTTGCTTTGCCTGCTTTTCCAGGCTTTTCATATTCTTTTCTATTTCAAAAAGCAGATCTTCTACACGCTCCAGATCAGCATCCGTATCTTCCAGTTTTTTAAGTGTTTCTTTTTTACGCTTTTTAAATTTGGAAATTCCTGCAGCTTCCTCAAACAGCATTCTCCTGGAGTTGTCCTTATCATTAAGTAAGTCATCCACCATGCCTAATTCAATGATAGCATAGCTGTTGGATGCTATACCGGTATCCATAAACAGGTTGGTAATATCTTTCAGTCGGCAGGTTACACCATTTAGTAAATATTCACTTTCTCCGGAACGATAGAGCCTTCGGGTGATGGTAACCTGTGAATATTCAGTCGGCAATATGTTCTTGGTATTGTTTATGGTAAGGGAAACTTCAGCCATTTGCAGTGGCGACCGTCCGCTGGTTCCGTTAAAAATGACGTTTTCCATTTTTTCTGAACGCAGGGCACTGGTTTTCTGCTCGCCAAGTACCCAGCGGATGGAGTCCACAACATTTGACTTTCCGCATCCGTTCGGACCAACGATTCCGGTTATTCCCTCATCAAAATTGATTACTATTTTATCGGCAAAACTTTTGAACCCCTTGATTTCCAGCTTAGCTAGTTGCATGAATAAGTGTCTCCGTTAGTGGTTGTTTAAAAAAGAAGGCAGCAAAGATAAAATGAAATAGGCACTCGCCAAATGTGTGTGCCGGCAAAGATGGTAGTAGCATAATATTTGAGGAAACCGCTGTTTTGGGTGTTATTTCAATATTTTTGAATACATTTGCTTTATATGGATAATCTGCAGTTTTGGCTTTATGTGATTATTGGCGTCATCTACCTGATTACACAGGTTAGAAAGAAATC
>CAZCRJ010000361.1:0-3834 GCA_964501015.1 uncultured Roseivirgaceae bacterium
ACATTCTGGACATCAATTCACAATATTATTGAAACCCCTTTATTTGTTGACTCCCAATTAACAAGTATGGTTCAAATAGCAGACGTTTGCAGTTATGCTGTCAGGCGCTATTTAGAAAAATCAGAGGACTATTTATTTGATGAAGTTTTCAAAGCAGCTGACAAAAAGAACAGAAAAGTCGTTGGCGTGAGACACTTCACAACCAATAAATGTTCATGTAAAATCTGTCAAGCTCATAGATAGCGACCAGACACCGTATGACTGTGTTAAGAAATCTGTGCAACTAAGGGTGGACAAATTACAAAGCTGCGAACGAAGTGAAACAAAATGTTTTACTATGTATGATTGAAGTGTGAAAGCCCCGGAGGGGCAAAATATAATAGCCGCGGGCTTTAGCCAGTGGATAAAAAGAAAAAAAATCAGCCGCGCCACAGGAAAGGGATGGAGAGAAAGGTAAGGGTATTGGCGCGGAACAGGTGAGGTGGAATGAGGTGGTGGGTATTTATTTTGATATTGAATTCCTCCCGACAATCTTGCACAACGAATGACTATGACCATCCGCGCGGCTACAGAACACGACATACCGGAAATGCTCACCTTGTTGCAGGCGAGCCTGGGGTCGCTGGATGGGATGCGGACTGTTGCCTACTGGCGTTGGAAGCATATCGATAATCCGTTTGGGAAATCGCCCGTGCTATTGGCCTTTGACGGTGACAGGCTGATCGGGTTGCGCGCATTCATGGCATGGCATTTCCGGTACAAAGGAGAACTTATTCAAGGGTACCGTGCAGTGGACACCGCCACCCATCCCGACTACCAGGGAAAGGGAATTTTTACCCGGCTTACCATGGCCTTGCTGGAGTCGTTGCAGTCGGGTGTGCCTTCGCTTATCTTCAATACGCCTAATCGCAAAAGCAGGCCTGGGTATATCAAGATGGGATGGAAGGAAGCGGGGAAGACGCGCCTGAGGGTAAAGGTATTTCCGCTGAACATGCTGATGAATAGAATCTCAAAACCTGTATCCTCACATGACGAACCAGTCGTTTTTACAGCGGCAACGGAAGCCATCGTTAAGGCGTGGGCCACTGCTCAGAATCACCTGGTAATAACGGATTATAATCTGGCGTATTTAACCTGGCGGTACGCGTTAGTGCCGGGCTTTGCCTATGCTGTGGAAGAGGTAGTTGAAGAATCCAATGCCTGTGTACTTTTGTATCGCATTAAGGAAGGAAGGCTACGCGAACTCCGCGTCACCGACATTTTTTATTCCGGTCCTGCACCGGGCCACGTAGTGCGTAACGCGCTTGATCGTGTTGCGCAGAAGCATCGGCCGGATGTGGTGACAGTGCTTACAGATGCGAAAGGAGGACTGGATGCCCTGTTGCCATTTGGATTTTTTGCGGCTGATAAAAAAGGATTAACGATAACCTGTCGGAAGGTAAACAGTGAGGCATTGGAAGCACTGGCGTTGAACCAGGACGAGTGGTTTTTCAGTGCAGGTACGCTGGAGTTATTTTAACAACCGTGCTGTCGCAAGGTTAAGTATAGGGTAATTGCCGCTTCATTTCCTTACATCTTTAATAACAATTCCGTAATGCCTCCGTGAAGCTGGAGTAATCGCCTCAGCCTAGCTTTGTGTCAGTAGAATATCTTCAAAGGTTTAGGTTTCCTGAGGGCTTAATAGCCTTCAGGTTTCCTTTTATCGGATGCATGAAACGATCCAGAAAGCGCGAGCTTGATATAGTAGTTCTCTCAGACATTCACCTGGGCACGTACGGTTGTCATGCCGAAGAATTGCTCCGGTACCTCAAAACCATCAAACCGAAAAAGCTGATCCTCAATGGCGACATCATTGACATGTGGCAATTCAGTAAAAATTATTGGCCGAAGTCGCACATGCAGGTGGTGAAGCATATTACCGGATTGCTGACCAAGGGAACGCGGGTAATTTACCTGACGGGCAATCATGATGAAATGCTTCGAAAATTTAAAGGCTTTCGGCTGGATTCATTTCACATCGAAAACAAGCTGGTACTGAAGCTTAACGGTAAGCGTGCCTGGATTTTTCATGGGGATGTGTTCGATGTTACTATGAAATACTCCAAGTGGCTGGCAAAACTGGGCGCTGTAGGATATGATAGCCTGATCCTGATAAACGCAGTGGTAAATTGGTGCTTGCAAAGATTTGGTCGTGGTAAGATCTCCTTGTCGAAGCGGGTAAAGGACAGCGTTAAAAAGGCGGTAAAATTTATTAACGACTTTGAACATACAGCAGCCGATATCGCTATCGCCAATGGGTACGACTATGTTATTTGTGGACACATCCATCAGCCAGAAATAAAAAAAATTACAACCGAAAAGGGTTCAGTAACCTACCTGAACTCCGGTGATTGGGTCGAAAATTTATCTGCCCTGGAATACAACGGCAGCGAATGGAATATTTATCGATATAAAGACGATGCTCGGGCACGGAAAATTAAAATACCTAACCGACTGATCAGTAAACTGGACACGGATGAAATTTTCAGGGACATGGTGAATGAATTTTTAGTGGTTAAGAAATGAAAATGCTGTATGCCATACAGGGTACGGGTAACGGCCATGTTGCGCGTGCAGAAGACATTATTCCAATCCTACAGGAGTATGGCGACCTGGATGTTTTTATAAGCGGATCACAGGCCGATCTGAACGTCTCGTTTCCTGTAAAGTATACGTCAAAAGGATTAAGTTTTTACTTTGGTAAATACGGTGGAATCGATTACCTGAAAACGTTTAAGCGCAATAGTTCGAAAGCTGTCTTGGATGAGATTAAGAAGTTCCCGGCAGAGAAGTACGCTATTATTCTTAATGATTTTGAACCCATCTCTGCATGGGCTGCAAGGAAAAAGGATATACCCTGTATTTCATTAAGTCACCAGGCTTCCTTATTGTCGGTAAACTGTCCGAAGCCAAAACAGTATGATCCGGTGGGTGATTGGTTACTACACCATTATGCACCATCGAAAGCTTATGTTGGATTTCATTTCGCAAATTTTGATACTGCCATTTACACGCCTGTAATCCGGAAAGCTATCCGCAGTACGGAAGGAAAAGCCGGAGAGCATTATACCGTTTATTTGCCTGCTTACGATGATAAGGTTTTGGTGCCGATACTGGCAAAGGTACCAGATGTTCGCTGGCATATCTTTTCCAAGCATGCGCGAGTTCCTTACCACTTCGGCCGGTTATCGGTGTATCCGGTGAACAATGAAGAATTTGTGGCCAGTATGATTTCGGCAAAAGGAGTTTTATGTGGAGCAGGATTTGAGACACCAGCAGAGACATTGTTTCTAGGTAAACAATTAATGGTTGTACCCATGAAGAAACAATATGAGCAACACTATAATGCAGCTGCGTTACGTGAGCTGGGTGTTCCTGTGCTGAAAAATATTAAACCAAAGCGAATACCTGAACTGATCAAGTGGGTTGAGTCAGATCATACTATAAAAATGGATTATCCGGACACCACACGACAGGCGATTGAACATGCCTTGAAGTTGGGGGGTTATCCCTTGTAAGCGAGAGGAAATAGGAAACCATGTAGTATTCTCCATGCCTGATGTGAATGAAACAGGGACGCTTCTTTGCGCTAACGATGAAGACACAAAAACATAAAGTGTTAGTGGTTGATGACGACAAGGATATACTGGATTTATTGCAGTACAACCTTGTAAAAGATGGATACCAGGCAAAAGGTATAGCAGACAGCACGCGTGCACTAAAGACTGCACAGTCATTTTCACCGGATTTAATTGTTCTTGACATTGAAATGCCCATTTTGGATGGGCTATCCGC
>CAZCRJ010000362.1:0-3799 GCA_964501015.1 uncultured Roseivirgaceae bacterium
TCAAGAATGTGGGTAAACCGAACCAGCGAGTATTTAATATGACTATAGGTTGCAAATGTATCGATGATAAACTCTCCTACTTTTTTAGAGGCCGCGTAAATCTCTTCCGTGTAATAGCGGGATGCTTTTCCCGTTGACGCTGACACCATCTGCTTCACCGTTCCACATGTTTCGCACGCCTTCACAATCGTATTGGTACCCAACACATTGGTGGTTACGGTTTCTACAATATTGTTTTCGGCAAGGCCTGGATCGCGTTGGGCAGCGGTATGAAATACATATTCGGGGCGATAGGCTGCAACTATTTCATTGACTACTGTAGCGTCCCGTATATCGCAATCGAAGCGTGTTACTTTTTTAGTATTGGTAAACGATGCAGGGCTGTTGTCGAGTATAATGATCTCCTGTATGTCGTATTTGAGCAACTCCTCAACAAGCTTTGAGCCTACACATCCCATTCCTCCGGTAACCAGGCATATTTTACCGGTTAGTTTTTCCTGAAGCTTATCGAACGGTGTATAAATGGTTCTTTCCCGGGTTGTACCGAATGGATCACACGCAAGCCTGCCTTGCTTCTGGTAGATGTCCGTTAACGCATTGGTCAGGCCTTGCAGTTTTCGGTATACCTCCGGTTGATTAACACCTGGAGACAACTCCCAAATTCTATTGAGTATGGATTCAGTCATTGCTACTGGTTAAGGCAAATTTTTTCTCTGCAACCTGCTTTGTTATGTGAACCAAATGGTCGGCCCTGAAATAGTCATTCTGTTCCCTTCTTAATATATCGCAAAATCTTCCTTGAGGTACGGTCACATCCTTGTACGAGATGACCTGGTCGCGTGGAATATCCCGTGTTACAATACACCCTTCGGCAAGCCCCATAGGCAATAATTTTTCATGCATCGTTATCGGATAGGTTTCACATTGGCCATACGTACGGTAACGCCCAATACCATCCAGAATCTCTCCTGCCTTGAGGTCAATTTTTGCAGTAGCCACTACTTCCACACGTGGCGCCCCCAGGGGTGCTATGGTTGCATCGTTGAAGAGGACTGCGCGTGCACAGGTGGTAGGAACTTCAAAGTGACAAAGGTGATACGGTGTATAGAATAGATAGAGTGGACCTTCACCTAACTTATACAAATTCAAAAAATGTTGTTGCCGTGGATCATCATGGGTACCTAAAACAAAAACTCCGGGACCTGGCTCTGCCCCTACCACATAATCAACAATACCGGGTCCTTCTAAAAGAACATTTAACGGATAGTGACCAAGAATATCCTTCAGGTGCATTCCCGGAGTTACCGATGGACCATACATGCCGCGCTGGCCAATAGTCATGCCGGTAGCATTGGCAACAATAGCTTGTTCAAATGAAATTTTTGTGCCATCAGCAAAGGATGTTACCATGGCCGGATTTTGATTCCATTTCCTGGCAAAACCTTCCTGTGTAGTAGGGTTGCGATAAGGATCTTGCAGGCCTTTGATGTTTCCGCACAGCACGGGCTTTACCCCAATACCTTTTACAAACCGGAATAAATTCATTTCAACACCGGGTTGGTCACCATCGACATTGGTGATGATCACCCCTGCCCTATCGGCATATACTTTTAGGATTGGCCCCACGGTGGAATCCAATTCCGCATTCATCAGCACAATATGCTTTTTGTTTTTAATGGCCTCGAAGGCAATGTGTGTGCTAAATTCTACCGCACCAGTTACTTCTACAATCACATCAATATTTTCGGCTTTACACAAAAGCATGGGATCCTCAGCAATGGAATATTTTCCACGTGCAATTCGCGCCTCTAATAAACCCAGGTTATTAACCACCTTAAAATCAATGATGCCTACATCGGTGTAGGCCTGCATTGCTTTTCCTATATTTCTATTGTAGATGGCAACAACTTCCATTCCCGGTACCGACTGGGTAATTTGCAGTAAAATTCCACGGCCCATAAACCCGGTGCCCACGAGTGCAACCCGTATGGGATTATTTTCTACCTCGCGTTTGGCCAATGCTGTATCAATGAGTATCATGCTGAGTGCACCACGTGAATGGCGCTTTTAGGTTCAAATGCCGGATGAGCTAAATCTTTATCGGAAATAAGGGTTGGCACTATTGGCCACTGAATAGCAAAGGCCGGATCATCATACCGAACGCCCGCTTCGGCATTGGGGGTATAGTATTCTGTTACCATATAATGTACAGACGTTTCATCCTCCAGGGTGATATACCCATGAGCAAATCCATCAGGGACATAGAGCATCTTTAAATTTTTACCGGTTAAGATTACACCAATCCATTGCGTGTAGGTTGCTGAACCGGGGCGCAGATCAATTATCACATCATAGATGGAGCCAGCAGTACACCGTACCGTTTTAGTTTCGGTGAACGGATAGGTTTGGTAATGCATCCCGCGCAACGTACCGGCTTGCTGATTGTACGCCACATTGGCTTGTACCGCATTGGAATTTAACCCATGCAGGTCAAACTCATCTTTGCACCAGGCCCTTCCAAAGTATCCTCTTTCATCTTCAAGCTTTTTTATATCAATGATAAAGGCCCCTTTCAATTTCGTTTCTGTAAAAATCATAATTCAACAAGGTTAGTGTGTGGTTCAAAAATCCACCTCAGGTCGGCCGATACATGTTCATTTTCCTGCAGGTTGGTTAATGTCTTTAAGCGAAAGAGATAGGAGTTTCTGAAATCAGCATCATTGAATTTCATTAATTCCATTCCTTCTTTCAGATCGTTGATCGTGGAAGTAAGTGTACTCTCTGGCTGATGATAGGGCGCAAGTATTTTAAACAGGCTAAAGTCAACTGCATACGACCGCTTATCGTTTACTGCCGATTGATTAATATCGATTGACGTGCCGGGAACTTGTAAGGCGACCGCCTCGGCAAGTTGCTTTACCTGATAATTCCATTCATCACTTCCTACATTAATGGCGATAAAGGCGCCAGGCGAATTTGATCTGGCGATGGCCCACTCGATGGCTATGGCCATATCACTTACATTGATCAGTGGTCTCCACGGGGTACCATCACTTAATATGGATATTTTACGCGAGGCTATCGCACACGCTACGAAGTCGTTGAGTACCAGGTCAAGTCTCAGCCGGGGGCTCATGCCACAGGCTGTACTAAAGCGAAGACTTGTAATCATAAAATCTTCGGTGGCCAGTAAACGCAAATCCCGCTCGGCATATACTTTTGATCGGGCATAGGTTGTAAGCGGATTGACATTAGACGTTTCCCTTGCTTTCCCTTTTGTAATTCCATACACACTGCAACTGGAAGCAAACACAAAGGACTTCACGCCCCTTACACGGGCACGAGTGGCCAGCTCGATACACGACTTGTAATTGATTTCCATGGTTACTTTTTCAAAATGTTGCCCCATGGGATCATTAGAAATAGCAGCGAGGTTGATCACTACATCTGCACCCTGAAGAATTTCTTCTGGAAAATTCCGAACATCACCAAAGTGTTGTTCATTGAGTTCTCGTTCTGGTAAATATGCGGCATGGGTAAGACAACTCGCAAAGAAACCGGTATCAAAACCAACCAGTGTTGCCGATGGATATGTCTTGCGGAGATGGTGAGTAAGCACAGAGCCTACATATCCCATATTTCCTACGATAATAATTTTCATAAGTATGTGTGTTGGTTTTAGTATGCTGCTACTGCTTCATTCGACTCTTCGTATTTCCAGGGAACAGTACCAGACTTCCATATATCCTCCAGGTAATGCTTGTCGCGCAGGGTATCCATCGATTGCCAAAAACCATAA
>CAZCRJ010000363.1:0-3794 GCA_964501015.1 uncultured Roseivirgaceae bacterium
ATTGATCAACATACCATCTAGATCAACATCATCTTTAACCTCTCTTTTAAGAGTGATTGACTGGTTAAAGTATTCTAATGCCTTTTCGTAATTTTTTATTTTAAAGTATACAAAACCAATATTATTCAGTGCAATACTGATTTCACTTTTATTCCCGCCTTCTTCCCGAACAACTAATGATTTAAAATGATAATCTAATGCACGATCGTATTCTGCCCTTAATGAATGAGCAATAGCTAAAGAATTGAATAATATTTTGGATTCATCACTAAACTTATTTCGTTCTGCAATTGCTAATACATTTTCTGCAACTAAAATGGAGCTATCCAATTTTTCTGATCTTCTGTATGCAGAAGTAATTAGTCGGCCAGCCTTTACCATGCGCAAACTATCCCCAATCTTTTGCGCAGTTGAATACGAAGCTTTGGAGAATGTTAAGGCCTGGCTAACATCAACAATAATATATTCATAGGCGAGCTCATACAAAATATCGGCTCGTTCAGTATTTCTGGAATCGGGTAGGAGCTTCATTAAAGAGTCGATTGGTGCATTTTGACTGGACCCTGAAAAACCTGGCAAGAGCAATAGCAGCACTATTACAGCGCGAATTTTTAAAAAATATTGGTACACGCGTGATAGCAGTACATCATTGCCTGAAAATAATCTCTGAGAACTCTTCACCTTTGACGAATTATAATTCAAAATTTTAAATCAATATACTAAAACTTAAACCCTACGAAAATGAAAAAAGTATTTTACTTCTTCCTGTTTGCCCTCGCCAGTTCATTAACCATCACTGCATGCGCTGATGAAGAGATTAAACCGTCAAGTGAATTGGACAATGGTGGCGGTCATGTTTCAACAGACGGTCGTAATTAATCGTAAAGATTTACTATTATGAAAGTTAAAGTGTTATCTGGATTAGGAGTTGCTGCATTACTAGCGCTATCCTTTACGCTAGTATCTATTAATCCTTCGAAATCAATTGTTGAGCAACCAACACCACCCCCCACTCAAGAGATTTCTTCAACGGAGCCTATAGGAGGGTTTGTAATCGAAGACAGATTTTAACATTCAGTTAAGTATCTGTTTATCAAATATTTACAAGGTTACTGACCGTGTTCAGTAACCTTGTTTATTTTACACTACCACGAACAATACTACTCATCTGGCAATTTTAAATTTTCGGCTGCTGCTATATTATCTGCTGCGTTTTATTGAACACCATTAGCCCTACCACTCATGGACGCTACTTTAATGTGTTCTATCACCGATGATGGTAATTATTCAATTATCGTAACAATGTATACAACATTAGTTTTGGCAGAAATGGTTATTAAATTCACCAGACGTAAATACTTGCATAAAAAATTTGTTAGATGAAATTTTGGTGAACAAAATGTTCAACAGATTAATCGTTCGGTAAAAGGCAAGTTTACTTTGATAAACTTCTGCTCAGAATAAATGATTAATATCTTTTCCACTCCGAATGATTTTTACCAGACGTACTACTGCAGATAATAGGATGTAATGCACGCCTGCTGGTGTACTTTCTGACCAAAAAAATGACGAAAAAATAGTCAGAACTTACATCAGAAAACATAGGTCATATTGCCGGTTACTGTATACGCAATTCAAAGGGCATCCGCGCCTGCGCTCCGTGTAATTGCTTTATTTTCAACCATTGTTCATAGTACCCATAATTTATTCCAAGCTCCTTTTTAAGCGCATTACTGCGGGCATTTTCACTCAATTGGCTCATCAATTGTTCTATGAATGGTTTTTTACGGGGATAAAGTTTTACTGTATACTCATCAAGTGCAGCCGCTTTAGCAGCTAGCTCAACAGCATCATTAAACCCGCCAATCACATCCACTAACTTTCTCTCCTGTCCCTGAATTCCTGACCACACCCTTCCGGAAGCAACTTTCTTAAGCTCTTCCACGGGCATGTTTCTTCCTTCGGCTGCTTTACGGGTAAAGGTCTCGTAAATTTCTTCGGTTCTGCGCTGCCATACATTTCGTTCAAGTTCTGTAAGTGGTCGGGTAAAGCTGATCATTTGTCCATAATCACCCGTACTTACTTCATCGAACGTAATGCCGATTTTATTATTCAGAAAACCGCTGGCATCGAATAACGTAGAGAACACCCCTATTGAACCTGTTATAGTGTGTGGTTGTGCAACAATAGTATCACACGCCATCGCCAGGTAATAACCTCCTGAGGCTGCAACATCTGCCATTGAGGCAATTACTGGCTTTTCCCTAGTAGCCAGGGAAACCTCACGCCACATCATGTCTGAGGCCTGAAAGGCACCCCCTGGAGAATTAACTCTAATTACAATGGCTTTAACTTTTTTATTAAGTCTGGCTTTTCTTATTTCTTCGGCAATGGTTTCTGAACCAACAATACCATCACTTGATTTTCCGGGCATGATTGTTCCATCGGCAACAATTACTGCGATTTCATTTGCGGATGATTTCTTTTCGGTGATACTCTTAGCATATCGGTTAAGTCTGACAAACCGGATTTTCCCATCCTCTTCCAGTCCGAGTCTGCCTCGTAGTTCCGCCAGTACCCCATCATAATATAACAGGGAATCAACCAGTCCATGTTCCACGGCAAGATCAGCCGTACGGGCTAACATGTTATCGGATATTTCCTTGAGTTCATCCGTTGGTATATTGCGGGTGGCCGACACTCCTTCGATCACCGTTCCATAAATTGAGTTTATAAGAGACGTTAGCTGAAGGCGATTTTCAGGGCTCATTTTTTCCAATAAGAAAGGCTCAACCGCGCTTTTGAAATCGCCAACTCTGAAAATCTCCGGCTTGATGTCTAGCTTTTCGAAAAGGCGTTTATAAAAGCTGATCTCCACCGTAAGTCCATTGAACTCCACTTCACCTTCGGGATTCAGGTAAATTTTATCGGCTGCACTAGCCAGATAATACGCTTGTTCCGACATCATATCGGCATACGCCACCACCCATTTCCCGCTTTCGCGGAAATCAATCAGAGATTGACGTATCTCTTCAAGTGTTGCAAACCCCGCCATGGGAAAGCTGACATTCAAATATATTCCTTCAATCTTAGGGTCGGTTTTGGCATAGCGAATGGATTCTTTAAGGTTCAATAATCCAATATTCTGAACATCCCCACCGGGTATGGGCAAGCCGGCAAAAGGATTTTCCGTATGCTGTTCAGTGATTTCCGCATCCAATCGTAGATGCAGCACCGACTTGGAACTTAGCACCACTTTTTCTTCGGATGATAACGACCCGAAAATCATAATCAGAAACACAACACTTAGCATTGAAAAAGCAACCAGTGCGAGCAAAGACGCTAAAAACGTTTTCAAAAAATTCATATTCACAACCTCATTTAAGTTAACCGTTACTCTATTTTTGGGCCGTATCAAGTATGTTTGTGCTTTTAACCAATGATTGAAGCATACCTTCTTTTAGGCAGTAATCTGGGAAACCGGACAAAGCACCTTGCACAAGCCAGGCAGGAAATCAGTCGAACAGTAGGGCGAATTATTACACAATCGTCCATCTATAAAACTGCCGCTTGGGGCAAAACCGACCAACCTGATTTTTATAATCAGGTGGTTGTAGTCAACTCATCCCTGTTACCGCCTGAGGCATTGAAAGCCATCCAAAAAATTGAACATACATTAGGACGAAATCGTGCCGAGAAATGGGGTGCCCGCACCCTTGACATTGATATTCTGTTTTGGGGTGATACTATTCTGCAGGATGATAATCTAATCCTCCCTCATCCGGAAATAGGAA
>CAZCRJ010000364.1:0-3785 GCA_964501015.1 uncultured Roseivirgaceae bacterium
CGTAAAAAACTGCAGTCGCTGTGTGCTCACTACCGTAAATCCTAATACGGGAATGAAGGGCAAAGAGCCCTTAGCAACGCTTACGCTATACAGGAAGCGAAACAACTCTATTTATTTTGGACAAAATTTACTAGCAGTTAATCATAACACAGTTAACGAGGGTGACGCAATTACACTTCTGTGATAACTAAATTTTTGATTTTACGGATCGACTTTATCTTTGCCCAATGAGAAAAAGTCTGAATGCCATACGGGTACTAATTTTATTCGCGTGCTCCTGCTCTCTTCTTCATGCTCAACCAGCAAAAATAATTTATGATCACAATACATTATGTTCAAAAACCGAAGTGAACGAAATCTTTGATAATTCAAAGGTTGGTGTAGGCTTTGATTTTGTCTTCCGTACAAAAGATGAACTTGGAGAAGGCAGCCGGTTCACCAGCATGTTGCGTGAAAGTTACCGGCCTTGGGTACATTATCAATTTTCACCAAATGCACGTTTCTCATTATCTCCAATAGGGTATATGAATACGCAGGAGTATATCGGGAAACCTGAGGATTATTTACGACCATCCTACCATGAGTTACGAACAACATTTCAGTTCTTCCATCACCTAAAACAGGCACAAGGTCGCGTGATGCATACCTGGAGATACCGCTATGAACTGCGCTGGCAGGAACAGCCATTATTGGATGAGTACCGATATTTTACGCGGTTTAGGTTCCGCTACAGGATTCGGGTAGGTCTTAACTCTTCCGATTTTTATGCAAACAAAACATTATATGCTGCTGTCTCGAATGAAATTGGCCTTAACATGGGGAAAAATGTAGTGCTTAATACCTTTAATCAAAATCGCCTTTACATTGGTTTAGGGTATCGCTTTCTTACAGCGGCACGAGTTGAATTACGTTATGTGGACCGGTTCCGGACTCGCGGTACGGGATTTGAATTCGACAATGACCAAGGTGTAATGCTCGGAATTTATATTGATCAGGTGTCATTATTAGGTACTAAGGATATACTTAAAGTTCGTTTCTTCGATTAATGAAAACAATCCAGAAGTTAGGTGCAGGAATCATTGTAGTGGCCGCTATTTCAGCAGGATGGTTTTATAACATCCATCAGCAACACAAAACTGAACAAACTACCCTATTGGCGACCATTCACGTTCTGGAAATGAAAAACAGAGCAGACGATTCTTTTATAGTTGGGGATCATGACGTTGCATTTTTCCTCTATAAACAGCTTGACTCCCTTACCGGTGACTCATTGGAGTACCGCAGAAGTACAGTTGTAAACAGTAGCATATCTTCTTCCGACTCAAACAAATTACTAACACTTTCCAGAAAATTAGAACAAACAACTGCTTTATTAAAAGAATACCAGGAACACGAAATAACTGCTAATAACGAATCCAATGAGTCGGAAAGTGATACGGAGGAAGAATTCAAACAGGAAATACTTTCCTTACGCCAAAAACTATTAACCGCTCAGAAAGAAATTGAAGGCCTGAAAACTAATCACGGAGTTATACGGTTTACATCAACAAAAAATGGTTCGGTAACATACATTGGCGATTTACGAAACGGGAAAGCTGATGGCACTGGATTTGGTTTGTGGAATACCGGCAGCAGCTATGAAGGTTCCTGGCAAAATAATTTACGTCATGGCAAAGGAGTTTTTCAATGGGCCGATGGAGAAAAATACGATGGCGATTATGTGAACGATCAGCGCCATGGGTTTGGCGTGTATACTGCCAAAGCCGGAAAATATGAAGGACAATGGGTAAACGATATGCGTCATGGCGAAGGCAGGCTATTTGAAGCCAACGGAAAACTGAAAGTGTATGGTGTTTGGGAGAAGGATAAATTAATCAAAACTATAAAATGAAAAATCAGGTAATTCATAGCCTTTTCAAAGGTATTTTTTTAATCATAATGATGGTTGCCTGTACATCGCCAAAAGTTGAAGAAAAACTTCCAATATTTGGATACCGCGAAGTAATGGCCACCGAGGTAGACGGAAGGAAGGTGATCGACACGGTTTATCATTCCATTGCAGATTTCGAATTCTTAAACCAGGATAGTGTAGTAGTTACAAATGCCACTTTCAAAGACAAAATTTATGTGACCGATTTCTTCTTCACATCATGCCGCACCATCTGTCCGAAAATGAAAACCCAGATGCTTCGGGTATATGATTCCATTCAATCCAAGCCCGATGTGCTGATTCTATCGCACACCATCGATCCGGAGCATGATGATGTGGCATTGCTTCACGACTTTGCCGAACGGCTTGGGGTTTCCAGCAACAAGTGGCATTTCGTTACAGGTGACCAGGAAACGATTTTTGAAATAGCGCAAACCAGTTATTTCGCAACAGCAATGGTTGATGCCACAGAGCCCGATGGATTTATCCACAGCGGTGCGTTTCTGTTAATTGATAAACAACAACGCATTCGCGGGAAATACGATGGGACATTGGAAGAAGATGTAAATAGGCTGATCGTGGATATTAAGCGCCTACAGAAAGAGTATGAAAGGTGATGTGCGCTATCCACTAATCCATGTCCGTTTCTTGCTGATCCTCTTTTGGGGCTTCCTTGGCGCTGGGTGTCAAACTACTCAAAAAGAAGACACGACTAAATTCACCAATTACTTCCGGCAGGGAGAACTCCTGTACAGTAAACACTGCAGCAATTGTCATCAGGAAAATGGTACCGGTCTCGGAAGGGTATACCCTCCGCTTAATCAATCAGACTTTATGGAAAATAATTTTGAGCAGGTACTCTGCCTCATGAAATATGGCATTGAAGGAGAACTGATCGTAAACGGCAAAAATTATAATCTTGCCATGCCCGGAATTCCATCACTCAACGATCTCGAAATTGCCGAAATTGCAACCTACATCTATAACTCCTGGGGAAATAAACGTGGTCTTGTGGATGTTAAAGATGTTAACCAAATCCTTACAACGTGCCGTCCCTGATCCATACTATACTACTCTCTATTATAATGAATACCTTTGGGTGATGATCCGCAATGCTTTGTTGAGTGGTGTATTGATAATGATGGTTAGCATTTTGCAGGCACAACCCATAAATTCAACCTTTGAAGAGGGTCTTCTGTTGGAAATGCATTTTAAAACGGAGGAGGCACTAGACAAATACGAAGAGGTTTTACGAGATAAACCTGATCATACAGCAGCACTCACGCACGCCAGCCGAATGCTTTCAAACATTGGTGGTCGTTTACCGCCTAACCAGCGTGACGATAAATTCTCGTATTTTAATAAGGCACGTAAGTATGCCGTTCAGGCAATATCGCTAGCTCCCGAATACAATGATGCCCGACTGGCGCACATTGTTGCCCTGGGTTTACTTTCCGAAATTTCCCGAAATCCTCGTGAGAAAGTACTGGATGCAAAACTCATACATACTGAAGCCAAAGCAATACTAGCTATCGACCCTAAGTATCCTGAAGCTTATTTTGTTTTGGGCAAATGGCAATTGGAGCTTTCACGATTAAACTGGCTTGAATTGCTGGCATGCAAGGTTCTTTTTGGTGGCCTTCCGGAAGAAATATCAAAACAGGCAGCATTGGATTATTTCAATAAGGCTATTGCCTTTAACCCCACCAGTATCCTTTTCCTGTTCGGACAAGCATCGGTGTATTATGATCTGGGGGAGATGAAGAAAGCAACCAGTACCTTAAATAAAGCGCTAAGTCTGCCTTTGGCAGAACCTGATGATGCCCAGAGGAAAGAACGCTGCCGGGATTTATTG
>CAZCRJ010000365.1:0-3781 GCA_964501015.1 uncultured Roseivirgaceae bacterium
GCCTTTTCCTTCGCTTTGCGCGCGCTTTCCTTAGCTTCCTTTTCAATAATGTCAATTTCTTCCGGAAGCACCAATACCTCTTCCTCTATCCACTGCCGCATTCTTCGGATGCAATCATGTTCAGCCTCCCAGGCTAACCGCTCTTTTGATTTATACCGTTCATGTGATCCGGAGGTCGAATGCCCCTGGGGTTGTGTCATCTCCTCTACATGAACCAATACTGGCACATGTTCATCCCGGCATACTTTCTCCGCCTTTTCATAGGCTGTGAGCAGAGCTGGATAGTCCCATCCTCTTACCGTTATAATTTCAAATCCTTTATGATTTCCATCACGCTGAAAACCTGCGAGGGCCTTTGATATACTTCCCTTCGTAGTGTGGTATTCCTGGGAAACGGAAATGCCATAATTATCATCCCATACGGAAAGTAACATCGGCACTTGTAATACACCGGCCGCATTTATGGTTTCGTAAAACATTCCTTCCGATGTAGAGGCATTACCGATGGTACCGAAGGCAATTTCATTTCCCTTTTTTGATAACTTCGTATACACATGCAGGTCAGGATTACTTCTGAATAATTTCGATGCGTATGCCATCCCCAGCAATCTTGGCATTTGCCCGCCAGTAGGCGAGATATCTGCGCTGCTGTTTTTAAGTGAAGTTAGGTCTTTCAATTTTCCCAGATCATCCAGCATGCGTGTGGCAAAATGTCCATTCATTAATCGACCAGCAGATGCAGGTTCAGCCTTTACATCGGTATGGGCGTATAACTGGGCGAAATATTGCTGAACCGTAAGTTCGCCAATAGCGAACATAAAGGTTTGGTCGCGGTAATACCCTGAGCGGAAATCTCCGTTACGGAATACTTTTGCCATGGCAATCTGGGCCACTTCTTTTCCATCTCCGAAAATGCCAAACTTGGCTTTTCCCATAAACACTTCCTTCCTGCCTATTACACTGGCCTCCCGACTTTCACAAGCCAGCCGGTAATCGGCTAGAATTTCCTTCACTTTAGCCTGAGAATACTTCACTTTTGTTTCTTTACTTATGCTCACGAATTAAGTCGTTAGAAATGCCCTGAATGATGGTCAAAAATAGCCAATCGGGAAGCAAATGACAACCTAATTGACTTAAGTCAGGTTGACTATTGTCAATTGACGTTTATCTTTGCAGCCTGTTAAAACGATTGCACTTATGATCATTGGCGTTCCAAAAGAGATAAAGAACAATGAAAACCGTGTTGCCCTTACCCCAGCCGGTACCCAGGAATTAGTGAAACGCGGACACACCGTTTTTGTACAAGCTACAGCCGGTTTAGGCAGTGGCTTCATCGATGATGATTACATAAAAGCTGGCGCAACAATGATTAACGATGCCGCTGAGGTATTCTCCCGGGCTGAAATGATCATTAAGGTAAAGGAACCCATTGAACAAGAGTATAAGCTGATCAAAAAAGATCAATTGGTGTTTACCTATTTCCACTTTGCTTCCTACGAACCGCTAACCAAAGCCATGATTGACAGTGGCGCGGTTTGCCTGGCGTATGAAACCGTGGAACGAATTGATGGCAGTCTTCCATTATTGATTCCCATGTCAGAAGTGGCAGGCAGAATGGCTATTCAGGAAGGGGCCAAATATCTTGAAAAACCATTGAAAGGTAGAGGTATTTTACTTGG
Source organism: uncultured Roseivirgaceae bacterium (assembly GCA_964501015.1). Classification (GTDB taxonomy): domain Bacteria; phylum Bacteroidota; class Bacteroidia; order Cytophagales; family Cyclobacteriaceae; genus UBA2336. Next base: position 1,680 of record CAZCRJ010000365.1, read on the forward strand.
CGGAGTACCCGGTGTATTGCCTGCTAAGGTATTAATATTAGGAGGTGGTGTAGTAGGCACCAACGCGGCTAAGATTGCAGCCGGTATGGGCGCTGATGTTACCATTGCCGATGTCAACCTTAACCGTTTACGGTATCTTGATGATGTGATGCCCAAAAATGTACACACCATTGTTTCTCACGAGTATACCCTTCGGGAAATGGTAAAAGATCATGACCTGATTGTAGGTGCAGTGCTGATACCCGGAGCGAAGGCACCGAAATTAATTACCCGTGATATGCTGAAAACCATGAGACCCGGTACGGTACTCGTAGACGTTGCAGTAGACCAGGGTGGTTGTATCGAAACCTGTAAACCAACTACACACGAAAATCCTACGTACATAATCGATGATGTTGTGCACTATTGTGTTGCCAATATGCCTGGCGCGGTTCCGTATACATCAACATTGGCATTAACCAATGCGACTTTACCGTACGCCATTCGGTTAGCTAACCTGGGCTGGAAAAAAGCCTGTCAGGAAAGCATGGAATTACGTAATGGTTTGAACGTAATGTTTGGCCAGGTAGTCTACAAAGGCGTATCGGAGGCATTTAACTTGCCCTATACTGAGGTAAAGGAATTTTTATAGGATTATTCGAATACTGGAAAGTCTGGTACTGACTTTATTCCATTCTGCAATGCGAAACAAAAGTGGCGTAGCCCGTTAGTAACCACTACGTATGACGCTCTTAAGGTTGCATTATAAACAGAAACCTGATTAGCCGTGGCTTCAGTCAGGGTTATTTCAGGAGCCTTGCACTCGATCACCATCCAGGGTTTACCTTCCCGGTTAAAGACAATAATATCGGTCCGCTTCGCCAGTTGGTTGTACTTTACCCCTGCCTCCACTTTTAGTAGTGCTTTAGGGTATTGGAGCACATCAACCAGATACGCAATGAAATGTTGACGCACCCATTCTTCAGGAGTTAAAACGACATACTTTTTTCGTATGCCATCAAAAATCCATACTTTTCCATTAGCGTTTTTAAGCTTGACAGGAAACGATGGAAGGTTAAGCTGAACCATGCAGTAAATTAATCAAGATATGAAGACAAAACAGGAAATTGTAGAAAACTGGTTACCCCGATATACTGGTCAGTCGTTGGATAAATTTGGCGAATACATTCTCTTAACCAATTTTGACAATTATGTTTCCATGTTTGCCGAATGGCATAATGTACCCATTCAAGGTTTAGACAAACCAATGCGTAATGCCACGGCAGAAGGCATAACCATTATAAACTTTGGTATGGGAAGTCCGAATGCAGCAACAGTAATGGATTGCTTAAGTGCCATTAAACCAAAAGGAGCGCTCTTACTTGGTAAATGTGGCGGTCTTAAAAAGAAAAATGCAATTGGTGATTTAATACTTCCCATTGCGGCCATTCGTGGAGAAGGAACCTCAAACGATTATTTCCCACCTGAAGTACCTGCCTTGCCTGCCTTCGCCTTGCAAAAAGCAATCTCCACTACCATTCGCGATTATAATCAAGACTACTGGACAGGTACTGTGTATACCACCAACCGAAGGGTTTGGGAATGGGATGAGGACTTTAAAGCCTATTTAAGAAAAATACGAGCGCAGGCCATTGATATGGAAACCGCAACTATATTTTCCACGGCTTTCTACAACAAAATTCCTGCTGGTGCAATTTTACTCGTCTCCGATCAACCGATGGTTCCTGAAGGAGTAAAAACGGATGTAAGTGACTATTCCGTGACTAAAAACTTTGTTGATCGTCATCTGAAAATAGGAATAGACTCGTTACGGCAATTGATCAACAATGGCATTACCGTAAAGCATCTACGGTATTAACTTACTATGCTTTTGTTGGTGTAGATACATCGGATGATTTTATTCGCATTAGCGCCACCAGACCGATTATAAAGTAAACTGCAAGTGCCAGCGCGCTGTTTCGCATACTACCTGTGAGTTGATTAATCAATCCGAATGAAAACGTTCCTACCACAATCGATAAATTATAGGTAACGTCATAAAAACTGAAATAAGAAGCATGATCAGCAGTTGATTCGGGTAATAATTTGGAATACGTTGCACG
>CAZCRJ010000366.1:0-3776 GCA_964501015.1 uncultured Roseivirgaceae bacterium
ATTACTGTCAATAAGAAGATGTTTTTTCCGACTAATCTCATATTCGTTTTCATTGGTTTTACTTTAATTAAATGATTAACAAGATAACCGCGTCCATACCATATTAGTTTACATATCTATTAGTAAATGTTGTATAATTGACAGATCACTAAACATCATAACTTTCATAAAATGTTTCAATAAAATAAATGTTGACTCTCAAATAAAAGGAATAAAATATTTATGAGTTTTGTTTTGGATAAGCAAAAGTGTGCCAATTAATAAAAGCTTATTACGTAACAGATGGAGGAGCATTACTACCTGCGAGTTGTGGAGAGTTTCGGCAGGCGGGGTATTATTTCCCCGTTGGCTAGTACTCAATTAGGATTACGCACACCGTACCTTAGATGAGTACATATGTAAAAACCCTGGTTAGCAAATGTTTTAATAAATCAGGCAAGAGAATAGCAGCTGAGGAATACCAATGCAAGAGGAGAATATTCAGTGTTGGTAGTCTCCTGAGGATAGAATTCATTTTATAAAAAGATGGGTTGTGTTTTCAGGTAACACTTGTTGTTGCAACACCTCTCCTTCTTTACTAAATATCTTTAAACCTCCACCAGACACAATAACACTTGCCTTTTGATCATAAAGGATCGGACCAACTACCCATTCGCCATAATCAGAAATATTAGTAACTACTCCAGTTGAAAGATCAATTTTTGATAATATGAAAGGAACTGCAGAGGGCTGCGCCAAGGGGCGCAGACAATAAAGAATATTTTCTTGTAGATTAACTGTGACATAACCTGATCCAATAAATACCTGAGTTGATTTTATAATTTCCATTGACTCCGTATCGAGTATAGAAAATCCATTATTCTGAATGGCCAACAATTGCCTTTCATTCAAGGAAATAAATTTAATGTACCGATCGCTAATTCCAATAGTTTTTATGAACGTGCGGGTATTCATGTTCATCACTTTTATGCTATACCCTTCACGGAACGTTTCTATCGAACAAAACAATCTGTCATTCACAATTTTTGCTGCATCCAGTCTGAATATATTCCCCTCAACTATACTATCCAGTAGAGATAGTTTTTCATCATATAGTTTTATATAAAGTCGATATACACCATCGTCAAGGTTATAGGCGGCATTGCAGGTAACAATATTTGTTTTATGAAAATCCAGCACCTGTGTCAAATTTGGATAGGTGTCAATCCATGAAGTAACTTCTGCCACTTGAGTACCAGTCGACAGATCTATCTTTCGTAATTTCCCAGGCCAATAATCGGTGGAAATAAAAATGAAATTACCATTTCTATTGGCTTCATAAATTCTACTTCTGATATCCGAATCAATGGTATAGAATTGTTCTGTAAATTTTTTAGAAGGATAGTCATAAAGGGAGAAATTCCCCTGCCCGTTCTTTTCATTCAGAACGATATAGCGTGAACCAGAAAGCTCATTCTGATTATCACAAGCTGTGAGCAGAGAAAATAAAATAACCATCACAATGATGAAGCTGTCCCTTGATCGTATTAACATGTTATACTTCAATACCTAAATTAAATATCTATCAGATCGAACAATAATTCTATCACCTGCTTATTTTTTTAATACCAATAACTCAACCTTTCTGAACTCCACCGGGTGGCTTTCGCTTTGTAACGAAATAGTGCCCCCATTTACGGGAGAGCCTTCCGCTAAGGGATACTTATCAGGAATAAAACCCCCACCAATGATTGGTTTAGTATACGTTAATACCGTGTCGCTATTCACCACATGATGTAGCAAACTATCGCCATAAGCAATTACTTCCATTGTTACCCATTCATTTACTAAAAAGGTTTTAGTGTTCACAGTAATGCAATGCTGTGTGGCTAATGTATCCGCTATAGACACATGCATGCCGGGTGTACATAAATTTCCGGTTGAACGCGCCCACTCTGGAGTACCAGACAAAAATTGCGCTTCCAGTGATACCGGGAAGTCCTGATCCAAGCCTATTGTTTCCGGTCGCTGTCCGTGCACCATAACGCCACTGTTCATAATGGCCCATTCAGGACCACCTGTTACCTGACTACCTACGAAGCGATATTCAATCCGCAAACGGTAATGCGAAAACTCATTTTTATAATATAAATGCCCAAACTCACCCCGAAAGGTATCATATTCACTATAGGAAACTTTCAGAAGACCATCCTCCACACGAAAAGTATTATTGAAATTCACCCCTGCCTCATAGCCTGAGAACTTTGGCGTCCAACCTTCCAGGTCTTTCCCATTGAACAGTGATATCCAGCTTTCTGTAGCAGTTTCGCTTTGTGGTTTACAACTGAACATCAGGATAAACATTCCTATATAAAGAGTGGTAGTTGAAAAATTCCGGTAGGTAAAATGGTTAAGCATTGGCGTAGTTCATTAAAATAGATAGAAAACCAAACAACTAAAAATAAGACATTAAAAAGCCCATCAAAAATGTTTCTGATGGGCTTCTTTAACCTTTACAAGTCAACCAGAGCATTACGATTTCTTAGCTCTTTTCTCAGCTCGTTTTTCTTTCAATGTTTTGGTTGGCTTCTTCTTGGTCTCTTTCTTTTTGTCCATTGACTTTGACATAGGAGTATAGTTTAAGATTATCCAATATTACAAAAAAACCAGGTTACTTACATACCAGGAATTCATTATCGGGCACTTTTAGGTATTCATTTCTCCGGATGGATTCAGCCCAGGCTGTGCAGGCATTACCAGTCTCACCTGCTTTGAGATAAGCTAATGCCAGACTATAAAAAACTTCCTCTATGAAAGGATCCATTTCAGAAGCCTGTTTTAACAGTCGAACAGCTGAACCATAGTCACCCGTTCTCAAGTAATAAATTCCTTTATTACGATATGCCCACCCGTTATATGGATCCAACGCTATGCCCCGATTAATATCCTGCAGGGACTCTTCCAGGCGTTCCTGCTTTAGATAAATATACCCCCGGTTATTAAGATAAAAAGCATCTCCGGGTTTAATCGTTAAAGCCTTGTTGATATAGTCCAATGCTTTTTCATTTTCCCCTTGCGCTACCTGCACCATGGCTAGGGTATTATACGCATTTGCTTCCTTCTCATCGAGTTGCAGCGCTCTTGAAAGTGCTTCGCCAGCACGTGAATAATCACGTAAATAGTAGTGCACAGTGCCAACGTTTATCCAAAGTTCCGCATTAACTGAATCACGCTTTAGTCCTTGCTGAAACGCTGCCAACGCAGCCGGGTAAGATCGCTTTTTTGTATACACCAGGCCTTCTAAAAAATAAATTGGCAGGGTATCTGGCCTGGAAACTTTCAAGGAATGAATATCTTCCAATGCCTCATCCAGTCGACCAAGTTCATAATATGTATTTGCCCGGTTAAACCGTGCATTCAAAAATGAATCGTTACATCCAAGTGCAGTAGTATAATACTCAAGTGCCTCGGCAAACTGTTTCTGCCTGAAGTACACCGTGCCAAGGTTGTTCAACGCATCAGCATAACAGGAATCAAGTTTTAGTGCTTCCTGGTAGTTTTTCAATGCTAGGGGAAAGTTTTGCTTAATCAACAATTCATTACCCTTTAATAAAAAGCGTTGCTTGCGGGTATCCTTACTGTCGCTGCATGCAAGAAGCACGATCAACAGCACTATCAGTACTTTTTCTGGTTTCATTTATCGGAATTAAAGCATTAAAATTCAATAATTTCATTTTATCCATCACTATCAGCACTAATTCAGATATAAGAAAAGAATGAAGCATCGCTTTCTCCAT
>CAZCRJ010000367.1:0-3764 GCA_964501015.1 uncultured Roseivirgaceae bacterium
TGGTTCCCTTTGCCGGGTTCAACATGCCCGTGCGCTATTCTTCCGATATTGAAGAACACATGACCGTGCGCAACGGTGTTGGTGTGTTTGATGTTTCGCATATGGGTGAATTCACCCTGAAAGGTCCACACGCACTCGATTTGATTCAACGAGTTACCAGTAACGATGCGTCAATACTGGTAGATGGTCAGGCACAGTATTCATGTTTGCCAAACGCCACCGGTGGAATTGTTGATGACCTGATTGTATACAAAATCAAAAATGAAGATTATCTCCTGGTGGTAAATGCCGGCAACATCGATAAAGATTGGAAGTGGATCTCTGAACATAATACAAAAGGTGCCGAGTTGAAAAACATTTCGGATGACATCTGTCTGTTTGCCGTACAGGGACCAAAGGCCATTGCTACCCTTCAAAAATTAACTCAAGTGGAGCTGGGTACAATCAGTTATTATCACTTTACGATGGGTGATTTTGCGGGGGTATCTGGTGTGATCCTTTCGAACACAGGTTATACCGGTGCCGGAGGCTTTGAGATTTATGTACATAAGCTCCATGCAGAAAAGGTGTGGCATGCCATATTCGAAGCCGGAAAAGAATTTGACATCAAACCCATTGGCCTTGGAGCACGCGACACACTACGCCTTGAAATGGGATTCTGCCTTTACGGTAATGATATTGACGACACCACATCACCGCTTGAAGCCGGGTTAGGTTGGATCACCAAGTTCACCAAAGAATTTACCAACTCCACAGACTTAAAAAAACAAAAAGAGGAAGGCATAACGCGTAAGCTGGTTGGTTTCAAAATGATTGATAAGGGAATTCCTCGTCATGATTACATCATCAAAGATTCAAGTGGTAATGCTATAGGGAAAGTCACTTCTGGTACGATGTCGCCTGTCTTGGGAATCGGTATTGGACTAGGGTATGTTACTCTCGAACATTCAGCGCCTGGAAAGGAAATTTTTATAGATGTTAGAGGTCGGGCATTAAAAGCAGAAGTGAGTAAATTACCCCTGATCAAATCGTAAGCTTCAACACATTACTATAACCATACATCGCACACTTGAATGAAAGGAATTGATGTTTGCTTAAGTCCGGACTTGATGCACCTATATCCAGTTGAAGACCGCGTAGTAGTGGTGGTGGATATTTTACGTGCCACCTCCTGCATGGTTACGGCACTTGCTCATGGTGTAGAGAGTATCCGGCCATTTGCTGACCTGGAACAATGCCGAGCCATGACATCGCAGGGATACCTTACTGCCGGAGAGCGCAATGGCGAAAAAGTTGAAGGATTTGACTGTGGCAATTCACCGTTCGAATACATGGATGAAAAGTTTAAGGGAAAACGTATTGCCTTTACCACAACTAATGGAACGCAGGCCATCGCGAAATCACATGGCGCAAAAGAAATTATCATCGGATCATTTCTTAACCTGTCGGCCGTAACAGAATACCTGAAAACCGGAAGCGATAATGTACTGGTTGTTTGCGCTGCCTGGAAAGGCAAAGTGAACCTGGAAGACACTTTGTTTGCGGGTGCACTTGTTGAAAACCTGGAAGATCACATTGAACCGGATTGCGATGCCCCGCTTGCAGCCCGTCATCTCTACACCCTTGCCAAATCTGACATAATGGGCTTTTTAAAAAACTCAAGTCATGTAAAACGCCTGAATAGATTGAACATCCATAAAGACATTGAGTTCTGCCTTACACCTGATCTTTATCCGGTGGTTCCTGTATTAAAGAATGGTGAACTGATAGTGGATTAATTACATTGTGTGCTTGCCTCAACAAAATAGCGGTAACCATTTAAATATAATCCCCGGCCTTTTTTTCCTTCTCCATAGTGAAGTTGGAATTCTGCCTGACCGCCATCACGAAAGGTCAGTACCAATGAGCCAACATCGCCTTGCCCTGTGGCCTGCCAGGTGCCTAGATTTTTACCGTGCAAAGTCCCTGTACCCGTAATACCACCAGAAACTGTATTTTTTCTACGTGTAAACGATCCATCGGAGCATAAATGAATAAAATCTGTATCACTGAAATCGCCCTGGGTATAATAATACTTCAAGGACTTTCCCTTAAGGTAATCGCTCCAGGGCATGTTGATGCCTGACGAAGCCGCTGCTTGGGATTGTACAGGTGCCGTGAAAATCATACTCTTCAATATGGCTGATGCTGCCTTCTTCCCTTTTTCAAAAGACGAAGGTAAAGCCATCACGATACATCCTGCTCCAATAGTAAACTCACCCAACTTTACCTCAAGATAACATTGCATGTCGCGCTCTACTCCGCTAATAGTATACTCTCCCCACCAACGCCTGCCCTCCCTTTGTATTGTTCCTTTAGGGGAAATAGAAATGGTTTCATCTAGTACAATAGTTTGTTGAAGTTCAGTGGCTACCATTTCTTCAACCATTTCATTGGCTGTAATTATAATGTTGACTTCGTTGGCATCATCTGCCAGCACCATGTAAGGTGAACCTGACACTATTCCACCATACCACCCTTCCGGTATTGTAAAGGTTATCCCGAGGGCAGGTATCACCAATGATGTATTTCCATCATACCGAACATTTTCCTTTAATTCGGTTTGCGCGAAAGAGTTCACTGTAACTGCAAGTGCACAAATAAGGGTTAATAAAAGCTTCATACCCTAAAGATAAAAAAATCGATCATCAGGTGACTGATCAATCCTTCATTCTGATGGATAAACCTGTTTCCCGCCAACCACGGTCCGGATTACCCGAACATTGCGTATTTCAGCTGCATCGCAATCAAAAATATTTTTCTCCAGGATTACATAATCTGCAAGCTTGCCAGGCACTAATGAGCCTTTAATATTTTCTTCAAATGATGCGTATGCTGCATTGATGGTGTACGCTTTGAGCGCATGCTCCACAGAAATCTTCTGTTCCGGAATCCAGCCGTCAGGATTTTTTCCATCCAGTGTTTGTCGTGTTACCGCTCCATATATTCCAAGTAATGGAATAGCGGGTGCCACCGACCAGTCGCTGCCAAAGGCCACCTTCACCCCGGCATCCAGTAATGAACGAAAGGCATAAGTCGTTTCCGACCGCTTAGGTCCAATTAGTTTTTCTGCCCAGCGACCATCATCGATAGCATGATAGGGCTGCATGCTAGGAATTACATTCAACTCAGCAAATCGAATGATATCATCCGGATGGATATGCTGTGCGTGCTCAATCCTGAACCTGCGATCGTGTGCTCCGTTTTCGCGGGCAACGCGTTCATAAATATTCAATAAAGTGTGGATAGCCTTATCACCAATGGCATGTGTCATAACATGAAGCCCTGCACTGTCGGCAGATTTTATATGCTGATATAAAACTTCTACAGGAGTTATGAAAAATCCTGAGTCACCTGGAGCATCGTCATAGGGTGTAAAGAATGCGGCTGTGTGTGAGCCCAATGAACCATCAACAAATTGCTTTAGGCCACCAATGCGTAGCCACTTGTCACCCCTCCCTTCCAGTTTTATTTTTTCGTTTAATTCTTTCCAGTTCTCCAGCATCATGCCGGCATAAATCCGCGTGGTTAACCGTTGCTGTTGATTTGCCCGTGTAAAGGCATTCATGTACCCGCTTACATTATGAGCAGACGTAACGCCATGAGACGCCACATACTGCATGGCTGCTTCCAATGCTTTATCTTCTTGTTCAGCAGTTGCGGCAGGCACCGCTTTCCAAACCAGGTTCATGGCATTATCCTTCAATACCCCGGTTATTCTTCCC
>CAZCRJ010000368.1:0-3762 GCA_964501015.1 uncultured Roseivirgaceae bacterium
CCGGCTGGTTAGTGAACCTTACGGTTGCAGAAGGCCCATACAAAACCTTTCAAACGTTGATCAATAGAATTAAGGAAGGTGTGCCGGTACCTGCAGCACGGTTTATTCGTGATTAACCATTACCTTTTTTTGGGTAGTACTTCGTAAATAAACGGAGCACTTAAACCGGATCGACATCCAGTATAATCCGAACATTCCTAAAGGACTTTTCACTGAGAAGTTTTTCAGTGATGCTAGTGATGCGGTGCTTGAGTTGTGCAAGGTTCACGGAATCGCGCGGGATTTTAATCATCATGGTCATCAGGTATTGGTTCCTGATCCGGGAGATCATCGGCTCGCCTGGACCTAACACTTTTACAGCAGTGTTTGTCAGGTCCTTACCTAAACGCTCACCCAATGCTTCAGCAGCTTCACGATTTACTTTCTTATCGGTGTGTTTGATGGTTATTTCAATCAGGCGGCTGAAAGGCGGGTAGAGATGTTGCCTCCGGTCTTCAATCTCAAGCTGATAAAACTCAGCAAGTCGGTGATGAATGACATACTGCAATACAGGATGATCGGTTTGTGAAGTCTGGATAATCACTTTGCCGGGTTTTTCCCTTCGGCCTGCCCGCCCGCTAACTTGTGTGATTAACTGGAAGGCACGTTCATACGAACGGAAATCAGGAAAATGCATCATCCGGTCGGCATTGAAAACACCAACCAGACTTACATGGTCAAAGTCCAGTCCCTTAGTCACCATTTGTGTTCCTACCAAAATATCTGTATCGCCTTTTTCAAATTGTTCAATGATGGTTTCATAAGCCGATTTGGATCGGGTTGTTTCCAGGTCCATACGCTGAATGTGGGCTTCCGGAAAATGCAACTTCAGTTCTTCTTCCAGTTTTTCAGTTCCATACCCGGGTGTGCGAAGGCGTTTGGATGAACAAGTCGGACATTCCACAGGAATGGATTCACGGTAGCCGCAATAGTGGCACACCAGTGCGTGCTTATATTGGTGATAGGTAAGACTTACCGCACAATTAATACACTTGGGTACCCATGCGCACACTTCACACTCCATCACTGGCGAGTAGCCTCTTCGGTTCTGGAAAATAATAACTTGTTCCTTATTCGCGAGCGATGCAGTAATGGCCTTCAACAACATTCCTGAAAACTCACCCTTCATGGTTTTTTGTTTTCGCTCCTGGTGCAAATCGGCAAGCAGTACGTCCGGAAGTTGTGCATCACCAAACCGCTTATGCAATTCTACCAGTCCATATTTACCAGAATGGGCAAGGAAATACGATTCAACAGAAGGCGTTGCCGAACCCAGAATTATTTTAGAATGGTGTACATGCGCCATCATAAGGGCTGCATCGCGGGCATGGTAACGTGGAGCGGGTTCTTGTTGCTTGTAAGAAGTATCGTGTTCTTCGTCTACTATGATCAGCCCGAGATTATCAAAAGGAAGAAAAATAGCTGACCGCACACCCACCACAAACCGGAAGCGGTTATTCAGTACACCGTTCCAAACTTCTACCCGTTCATTGTCTGAAAAGCGGGAATGGTACACCCCCATGTGTTCACCAAAAAGTTTTCGCAGACGTTGAACAATTTGTGTGGTCAGTGCAATTTCCGGAAGAAGATATAAAACCTGTGAGCCGCTGTCGAGTGCGCGTTTAATCAGGTTAATATACATTTCCGTTTTGCCGCTGCCCGTAATACCGTGAAGCAGAACCGTATTATGCTTTTCGAACGAACTGAAGATTGATTGCTGCGCCTGGAGTTGCTCTTCACTTAGGGTTACATCCGGAATTTCCGCATCGATGGGCAATTCAAATCGCGATACTATGATGTCAAATTCTTCGAGTACAGCATTCTTAACCAAGGTGGCTAATGCGGATGCAGATAGTCCGCTTTCCAGAAGATGTTTTTTACTGATGCCTTTTACGTTCGCTTCCGGATCATGCAGTACTGGAATATCCTGAAGGTATTTTAATAGAATTTCCTCTTGTTTGGGTTTTGCAGATAGGGTTGTAAAAACAGTTTCGAGTGATTTGTGATCGAGGTATTCACGTTTAAGCCGAATACGTTTTTCTGTTTTTGGTTTAAACTTCTCCTTTACTTCTTCAAACAAAAGAATTGCTTCTTTTCCTGAAAGCGATTTAAGAATACTATAAATATGCTTGATGCGCAGCAGGGAAGAAATTTCTGAATACGACATTGGTGCCGAGGCAAGGTGGCTCAGCAACATGGTTTCTTTTTCTGAAAATTCGAATAGCGTTGTCTCCTGATCGAAGGAGGGATTTAGTTGCACCATCGATTCGCTGGAGAGTTTCAAGCCTGCAGGCAGGGCTGCATTTAATACTTCTCCAATGGTGCACATGTAATATTCGGCAATCCATTGATAGAAGGTTAGCTGATGTATTCGTATTACCGGCTCTTCATCCAGAATCTCAAGGATATACTTGGCTTCATATTCGGTTGGTGGAATTTCATGGAGGGAAGCGATTACACCAGTAAGAATCCTCCGGTCGCCAAATTGTACGATAACACGTTGCCCTATGCTGATGGTATCATTCCAGTCGAACGGTACACGGTAGGTAAAGAGTCTGGGGATGGGCACAGGCAGCATCAACTCTGCAAACAGTGTTGTACGGGTGTCGATGGTTGATGATGGCTGCACGGTTGAGAGGAGTAGGGTTATGGTTTTTGCGTAATCATCGCTATGGCTTCAGGCACACTATGAACCGGTTGCAGACAATGGTAATCCCTGCATACATAAAGTGTTGTTTTAGTGTTCAACATAGTTTTTCCCTTCAGTAACGGAAGTTCACTTGACGAGGTGGTTCCCATGATCAGGGATAAAGGTAAATACGTTTTGTGTAGTTCAGCGCTGGTTTCTATACTGTTGCCCACTATGGCAACTTCTGCCAGTGATGCATGTAGTTCAAGGTAAGCAATTCCCCAATTCGACATGTAATTAGGTTCCTTCTGAATAAGATCGGAAAAACCAGTGATCAATTTTTCAGCTAGCGTTTTCCATTCTTGTTTGTCCAGCATAATACTGAGGTGATGGAGGTTCATCGCCATAATACTGTTTGAAGACGGAATGACATTATCAAAGATTTCCTTTTTACGTGCGATTAACTTTTCGGCAGTGGCGCTGGTGAAGAAGAAAAGTCCATCATCATCATAAAAATTATGGATAACATAGTTGGTTTGAGCGGATGCTTTCGTTAACCATGATTCGTTAAAGTCTGCCTGGTAAAGTTTCAAATAGGCTTTAATAAGCCAGGCATAATCTTCCAGGAATGCCTCGGTAAGCATGGGTTTGTCTTTGAAGGAACGGTACAGCGTGTTTCCTGCGAGTAGATTTTTCTCGAGGAAGGTCATGGCTTTTTTCGCGGCCTGATAAAATTCTTCATCACCTGTTGCATGGTATGCATCCACCAGTCCGGCAATCATCATGGCATTCCAGCCGCTGAGGATCTTGTCGTCCAGTCCGGGTTTTATTCGCTTTTCACGAGCGGCCAGTAAAATGGTATTGCATCGTGCCAGTAGGGATGACCAGGTTTCCGGAGACAAGTTGTGGTGGGAGAGAAACAGTTCCTCTTCCATGACTCGTTTAAGAATATTTTGTCCATGTTCCCAGTTTCCACTTTCAGTAACACCATAGTAGGCACAAAAAAGTCCGGCATCATTACCCAGCAGGGATTCAATCTCCTGTTTTGTCCAGCAGTAATATTTTCCTTCCACCCCTTCGCTATCGGCATCCAG
>CAZCRJ010000369.1:0-3743 GCA_964501015.1 uncultured Roseivirgaceae bacterium
CTGATTCAATCTGGTATTGATTATAATCTTTCCTTTTCCGTGCTTGATCCGGATGAAAATGCCCCCTGTAAAAACCTCTCTGATTTTCATGTCGGGAAGTTAACGGATTACGACACCGTATTGGGTTTTGGCCTTATGTGCGACATCATTACAATAGAAATTGAAAATGTAAATACCGTTGCCCTAATGGCGCTTGCACGCGAAGGCAAGAAAGTATTTCCCCAACCTGATGTAATTGAGCTCATTCAGGATAAGCGAAGCCAAAAATTATTTTATAGAGAGTTTGGAATCCCCACAGCAGACTTTGTACTTACTGAGAATAAGAAGGAAGTTGAAAAGCATGTATCCATGCTGCCGGCAGTACATAAACTTGGCCGGGAGGGGTATGATGGAAGGGGCGTTCAGATTATTCGCACCAAGAACGATTTAGATAAAGCATTTGACGCTCCGGGATTACTTGAAGACCTGGTTGATTTCGAGAAGGAAATTTCAATTATAGTAGCCCGGAACGAACACGGTGAGATCAAAACATATCCACCGGTTGAAATGGTTTTTCATCCGGAGCACAACCTGGTGGAATATTTATTTTCCCCTGCACATCTGCCCTTGTCAGTTAAACAAGGAGCCGATGCGATTGCCTGCAAGGTCATTGAGGAATTAAAAATGGTTGGGTTACTGGCTGTTGAAATGTTTGTCACCCGCGATGGGAAAGTGTTGGTAAATGAAATCGCCCCTCGTCCACACAACAGTGGCCATCAAACAATAGAGGCAAACATAACATCACAGTATGAACAACATTTGCGGTGTTTGCTTTCACTACCGCTTGGAGAAACCGAAATCATAATGCCCAGTGCCATGGTTAACCTCCTTGGAGAACCAGGCCACGAAGGCCCTGCTCGGTATGAAGGATTTGAAGAGGCCGTAAAAGTTTCCGGTGTTCATGTACACCTATACGGTAAAAAAAGTACCAGGCCATTTCGAAAAATGGGTCATGTTACAATTGTTGATCAGGATGTAGAAATGCTGAAAGAAAAGGCTGTTCTTATTAAACGAACACTTAAAGTAATCACATGATGAAAGCAGCAGTAGGAATTATTATGGGTAGCCAGTCTGACCTTAAAATAATGAAAGAGGCAGCTGAAGTGTTGGACGAATTGGGGGTACCATTTGAACTCACGGTGGTATCTGCGCATCGCACACCGCAGCGAATGGTTGACTATGCCACCACTGCCCGCAAAAGAGGATTGGGCGTTATTATAGCCGGGGCTGGCGGAGCAGCACATTTGCCCGGCATGGTGGCATCCATGACATCACTGCCAATAATAGGCGTGCCGGTAAAGTCCTCAAATTCAATAGATGGCTGGGACTCCGTGTTATCCATTTTGCAGATGCCAGCAGGTGTCCCGGTAGCCACTGTAGCCTTAAATGGCGCACGTAATGCCGGCATTCTGGCGGCACAAATATTGGGCACTCGCGATAAGGCATTGGCCAGGCGCCTGGATAAGTTCAAGAACACGTTGAAAAACAAAGTTGAAACCGCTGCCAGGAACATTGACAAGAGAGGATGGCGGAATATCGAATAACGGTTGTGCCTGCGGAAATAAAATCTGTAAATTGAGCCTATGAAGCCAAGAGATAAAGGTTGGCTAAGGGAGTACCTCGAGTTTCGCAAGGATCTTTTCAAGGATATTTCCCAGCGTAGAAAAGCCTCCCATCCGGAACATTCGTTGTATAAAATTATGCAGCCAACAGGGTTGATGTATGGTCAGTCGGTGACGGCAATAGACCATCCTTCAGCCGATCAGTGGGATGAAAAGGATAAAATGAAAATTCTGCTGGCAGAAAGTCTTATCAGCAGTTCGCTGCTTTTTCAAAGCAAGCCCATTAATACACCGGAAGATTTATCAGAAGCCTTTGTGAAGTCACTTGACAGCATTGGCAATTTTTATAACAATATTTTTCCTGAACTCGCAACACCAGCGAAAACACTATTTGGGAAAAGACGTTCGGCTTTGGAGCTGGCAGAACGCATTCTGGACAAACGAATTGAGCGATCGGCAAACTTTAAGCAAAATTTCTGGACTTCATTTTTTCATAATAGTTTATTGTTTTTGGATGTATTCATTTTTGGTCAATGGATACACACGAATGCTGATCGAATTGTGACTGATTTTTTTCGGTATGAACGCGAGGAACTTCGGTTTTCAGTTATTAAAGTAATAGCGGCAGCTGCACATTCGGATCAGCTTGTGAATTATGAAGAGCGAAAATTGCTGGAGTTCTTTATACAGGGAACCGATCTGCCATCAGACAAGAAAAAGCAAGCGCTACAGATATTTGATAGAGGTGTAAGCATTAATGAAATCAACCTTCCTTCTGAGAACTCCTGGATATTAAAAAAATTCTTTTTGGAAGTGGCCATATTAACAACATGGGCCGACCGGAAAGTAGAGCAAGCAGAACAAGATTTTCTGAAGCAATTTTGTGAGTACCTGGGCTTTAACGAAGATGATTTCGAAAACAGTATGATTGCCATTGAAGGCTTTGTACTGGAGCATTGGGAACATCTGGAATATCTACAAGATAAGCAGGACTATAAGCGCATCAGTGAGCACTACATTGAGCGTGTTGCCCGGGTTGCCGAGAAAAACAAGGGGAGATTGTTAAAGGAAATTATTGAAAGTAAAACCCTCAATGAATTACTGGTAAAGGCAAGGACCCAGGAACTTACACCGGAAGAGGCAGAAAAAGTAAGGATTCAACTTATCCAGATGCTTAAAACTGTCCCCACCTTCGTGATTATTTCCTTGCCTCAGCGATTTTTAACCCTACCCATTCTGATGAAAATATTACCCAAAAATATTTTCGCTCCGGAGTAACCTACTCCTCATCTTTTTCATTCTCCGCGGGAGCAATTTTTTTAGGAACAAGTACGGATAACAGTATGGAAAAGATAAGTGTTGCAATAATGACACTGAAGGATAAGTAAACATTGATGTCAACATGAACGATCTCCAGTAACATTTTGGCTCCAATGAAAAACAAAATGATTGACAATCCTTTCTGCAACAGGTAAAATTTATCGATTATCCCGGCTAACAAAAAGAACATTGCCCTAAGCCCCATAACAGCAAAAATATTTGATGTATAAATCAAAAATTCATTTTGGGTAATGGCAAATGCAGCAGGTATGGAATCAACGGCAAATATTAAATCGGTGGTCTCGATCAATACAATTACCAGGAATAGCGGGGTAAAATAAAGTTTTCCCTTTTCAAAAAATAAAAACTGACCACCCCGGTCATCGGTAGACAGGGGAAGGTATTTCTTGCAAAGTTTAAGAATTGGATTTTTCTCCGGCTCTATTTTTTCATCGCCATCTTCAAAGTAAATCCGAATACCGGAATAGATCAGAAACACACCAAAGATGTAGAGTATCCAATGGAATTTGTGAATCAGTAGGGCGCCAACAAAAATAAAAACAGCCCTGAAAACAATCGCTCCAAGAATACCCCAGAAAAGAATTTTGTGATAATAGGCTTCGTCAACCCTAAAATATTTTAGAATCAGAAGGATAACAAAGATATTGTCAACAGATAAGGCTTTTTCAGTGAGGTATGCTGAGAAATACTCTATTGCTCCCTGCTTACCTGACTCATCGTAAAAGTAAATAAAGAAACCAAAGGCGATGGAAATGGCAACCCAGAATATGGATTGGTACAAAGCAGATTTTGTGGTGATTT
>CAZCRJ010000370.1:0-3733 GCA_964501015.1 uncultured Roseivirgaceae bacterium
CAACTTTAAACTTCACTATGGAGATTTAACGGATGCCTCCAGTCTGATACGGATCATTCAGGAAGTTCAACCGGATGAAATTTATAACCTTGGGGCTATGTCCCATGTAAAAGTAAGCTTTGATGTTCCGGAATATACAGCCGATGCGGATGGAATAGGAACATTACGCATTTTAGAAGCAGTCAGACTCCTTAACCTGGTTAAAAAAACCAAAATTTATCAGGCTTCTTCCTCGGAATTGTATGGCTTGGTGCAAGAAGTTCCGCAACGGGAAACGACACCCTTTTATCCGCGGTCACCCTATGCGGTTGCAAAACTTTACGCCTATTGGATTGTCGTAAACTACCGTGAAGCCTATGGCATGTTTGCCTGCAACGGAATTTTATTCAACCACGAATCGCCCAGAAGGGGAGAGACTTTTGTAACACGAAAAATTACGCGGGCCACAGCGCGCATTGCCTTAGGGATACAGGAAAAACTATACCTCGGTAATCTAAATGCCAGACGGGATTGGGGACATGCAAAGGATTATGTGGAAGCGATGTGGCTGATGCTGCAACAGGATGTGCCGGAAGATTTTGTAATCGCCACAGGCGTAACCACCACAGTACGTGAATTTGTACTAATGGCATTTTCCGAAGTGGGAATTACCCTTGCGTTTGAAGGGCATGGCGTTGATGAGGTTGGAAAAGTAATACGGTCGTCAGACCCCAATTATTTTATACTACCGGGAACTATTGTAGTTGAAGTAGATCCGCAATACTTCAGACCCACTGAAGTTGAGCTTTTAATTGGTGACGCCTCCAAGGCAAACAGGAAATTGGATTGGGAACCACAGAATACTGTATATGATATTGTGTCGGATATGATGGCTTCTGATTTGAAGTTACTTGATCGGGATAGAATATTAAGCTCAAATGGATTGGAAATAGTAAAAATTGATGAATAATGGAGAAGGGTGCTAAAATATTTATAGCCGGACATTTAGGAATGGTAGGCTCTGCCATCCTGAGAAAATTGAAACAGGAGGGCTTTCATAATTTTGTAGTTAGAAGTTCGGGTGAAATGGATCTTCGTGATCAGCACGCAGTGAGGCGGTTTTTTGAAGAGGAGCGACCGGATTATGTCTTTTTAGCCGCAGCGAAAGTGGGAGGCATTCATGCCAACAATACGTATCGGGCAGATTTTATTTACGATAATCTGTTCATTCAGTCCAATGTAATTCATGAATCTTTCAGGTGTGGTGTGAAGAAATTACTTTTTCTTGGGTCATCATGTATTTATCCTAAACTGGCACCGCAACCAATGCGTGAAGAATCCCTGTTAACGGGTCCACTGGAAATAACCAATGAACCCTATGCCATTGCCAAGATAGCCGGAATAAAAATGTGTCAGGCCTATCGCCAGCAATATGGATGCAATTTCATCAGCATTATGCCTACTAATTTGTACGGCCCAAATGATAACTATGATCTGCTGAACTCACATGTGCTGCCAGCACTGATCAGTAAGTTTTATACAGCGAAAGAACAACAAGCGCCCACCGTAGAAATTTGGGGTAGTGGCAAGCCCAGGCGCGAGTTTCTGCATGTGGATGATTTAGCCGATGCATGTTATTTTCTGATGGAGAAGTATGATAGTAAGGAAATTATCAATATCGGTACAGGAGTGGATTTAAGTATAAAGGAACTTGCTATGCTAATAAAGAAATCGGTAGGCTATACCGGAACACTTCAATTTAACACCAATCAGCCGGATGGTACACCACGTAAACTTTTAGATACTACAAAAATAAATAACCTTGGGTGGGTTGCTAAAATCGGCCTGGAAGAAGGTATTAAAAACATTTGTAACGAATTTGAAGACGCAGCCTATCAGCTAAAGCAGTAAAGTCACAACAGGATTTTATATTCTGGAGTAAAGTACTATGAAGAATGAAATTGTGTATCCTTTAGTAAGCATTGGTATCCCCACGTATAATGGCCATAAGGGAATTGGCCGTACGTTGGCATCGGTGTGGAGGCAACACTATCCCAACCTCGAGATTGTTATCTCCGACAATTGTTCATCCGATAATACGAAAGAAATTTTGCGGGAAATAAAGAGTCAGCATCCGGAGATGAAGTGCTA
Organism: uncultured Roseivirgaceae bacterium; assembly: GCA_964501015.1. Lineage (GTDB taxonomy): Bacteria > Bacteroidota > Bacteroidia > Cytophagales > Cyclobacteriaceae > UBA2336. Next base: position 2,131 of record CAZCRJ010000370.1, read on the forward strand.
CCGGCAGAAAAAAAATATTGGCATGGTGGCCAATTTTGATTTTGTACTACGGAAATCAACCGGTAAATATTTTATGTGGATATCGGACGATGATATTCTGGAAGATAATGTACTTCTCCGGTATGTTGACTTTATGGAAAAACACGCAGAGTATGCATTGGTATCCGGTGAAATAAAATATTGGCTGGATGATAAGCATGACATTAGTGAAACGGGATTTACCTTTGAACAGAAAACGGCCGCGCTTCGCGTACTGGGGTATTACTCAAAAGTAGTGTATGGGGGTATGCTCCACGGGCTTATCAGAAGATCCTTAACACAGGGAATATCCTTGCGCAATGTGATCGGCAATGATTATCATTTTATTGCAAACCTGGCGTACCTCGGTGAAATTAAGCATCTTGATTTTATAGGATATCATAAAAAACTCGGAGGTGCATCTAAAAATTTCAAACAATATGTCACCCACATGGGTGACTCCGCGTTCGCGGCAAACTTTCCACATCTAAAAATGGCGTGCGATGCGTTTACCGAAATCATGTATCACTCCAAGGTATATAACAAAATGCCTTTACCCTCCAAATTTACCCTGGCTGCCACCTCTTTTTCGAGTATGGTAGTGCATTACTACGGAACCATCTTTCCGTTTATGGTGGGCGGTAAAATTAAGCGCATGATCAGCCGAATGCCCATCGTGAAATTTTGGTTATAGGCTTTTTACAGCCTAAACACACTTCCGCGATTACAATCAGAACTTTTCGGTGATACGTATCATTGATTTCCCTCTGTCATTTATGGTCATTTACTTAAACAATTGGAATTACCATAGTCCTTTGGAATGGGGACCGCTAAGTTTAAAAATGTATGAAGGCTGTAATTTTTGCCGGTGGGCACGGAACCAGGATAAGCGAAGAAAGTGGCGTGAGACCCAAACCCATGGTGGAGATAGGCAATAAACCCATTCTCTGGCATATCATGAAAATATACTCCCATTTTGGCATCAACGACTTCATCATTTGCTGCGGGTATAAATCGTATGTGATCAAAGAATACTTCATGAATTATTACTTGCATCGGTGCGATGTCATGTTCGATATCCAAAATAACAAGATGGAATTTCTTAGCAATCATGTAGAACCATGGAAAGTAACGCTCATTGATACTGGTGCAGATACCATGACCGGTGGACGATTAAAAAGAGTGAAAGACTATATCGGAAATGAAACCTTCTGCCTTACCTATGGCGATGGAGTTTCGGATATTGACATCACAAAACTCATCGCCTTTCATCATAAGCATGGCGCAAAAGTTACCCTTACAGCAGTGCAACCTCCGGGCCGCTTTGGTGCATTTACCCTGGGCGATGGCGAAGTAGAAATTAAAAATTTTAAAGAGAAGGCGCTAACCACCGATACGTCCTGGATTAATGGAGGATATTTTGTTTGTGAGCCGTCCGTGCTGGACCTGATTGAGGATGATTCCACATCATGGGAGAAGGAACCGTTGGAAGCGCTCGCGTTATCAGGTGACCTATTAGCCTATCGACATCATGGTTTTTGGCAATCGATGGATACCCTGCGCGACAAGCATTACCTGGAGGATA
>CAZCRJ010000371.1:0-3724 GCA_964501015.1 uncultured Roseivirgaceae bacterium
TGTGACTTATATCATTCCGTTATGGGGTTTTGTGAGATTAGCTTCACTCGCATAAAACAATACATTATGGAAACCAACATTCTTGAAAAACCCACCCCTACGAAAATGAATGTAACCAGCGATTTAAAATATGTTTACTCTTTCCACGAAGGTGATGGGAAAAATAAGAAATTACTGGGGGGCAAAGGCGCCAACCTATGTGAAATGACACAAATCGGGTTGAATGTTCCTCCAGGATTTGTCGTATCCACAGAGGCTTGCCTCACGTATCTGGCTACAAAAGATCGCACTCTTCCGGATGGCTTATTGAGCCAGGTAAAAGAAAACATGAAGTTGCTTGAAAAATCAACCGGTAAAATATTCGGTGATCAAACCAATCCCCTGTTGGTATCAGTACGGTCTGGTTCGGCAATGTCTATGCCGGGGATGATGGATACCATTCTTAACCTTGGTTTGAACTCAACAACGTTGGGCGGCATGATCCGGCAAACAAAAAATGAGCGTTTTGCCTATGATGCCTACCGCAGGTTTATTCAACTTTTCGGAAAGGTTGCCCTTGGTGTACCCGATGAAAAATTTGACCATCATTTTGAAGAAATCAAGAAGCGGGCGGGGGTAATTGTTGATGTGGGACTAAGCACTGAAGATTTGAAAGAAATTTCTGAGCGCTTTCTGCAGGTTGTGAAAGATCACACCGGACGTCCTTTCCCGGAAGATGTATATGAACAGCTGGAAATCGCAATAAAGGCCGTATTCAATTCATGGATGGGCAAGCGCGCAGTAGACTACCGCAGGGAATTTAAAATCACCCCTGAAATGGCAAATGGTACAGCAGTAAACGTAGTGACGATGGTATTTGGGAATATGGGCAACGACTGTGCTACAGGCGTGGGCTTTACCCGCGACCCCGGTACAGGAGAAAATGTGATGTATGGAGAATACCTTACCAACGCACAGGGCGAAGATGTAGTAGCAGGTATTCGTACACCTAAACCGGTTGCTCAACTGGCCGATGAAATGCCAGAGTTGTATCGTCAGCTGGAAGAACTTCGCAGGAAACTTGAAGTGCACTATAAAGAAGTGCAGGATTTTGAATACACCATTGAAAAGGGAATTTTGTATTGTCTGCAAACCCGAAACGGTAAGATGAATACTATTGCCATGGTGCGCACATCCGTGGAAATGGAGAAAGAAGGATTGATTACCAAGGAGCAAGCCTTACTACGAATTAAGCCAGATATACTGGAGCAATTACTTCACCCCAGGCTGGATGCATCCTTTAAGGCTGAGCCATTGGCTATTGGATTACCAGCCTCACCGGGCGCAGCCTCCGGACATGTTGTATTCGATGCTGACCGTGCTGAATTATTAGGTCGTTCAGGTGAAAAAGTGATTCTCGTACGTGAAGAAACCAAGCCTGAAGATATACATGGGTTCTTTGCTTCACAGGGAATTCTCACCAGCCGTGGAGGCAAAACCTCTCACGCAGCTGTTGTTGCCCGGGGCATGGGTAAACCGTGTGTGGCCGGTGCTGAGGGAATCAAGGTAGATGTAAAACTGCGCCAGGCGTTTATTGGTGATAAGGTTTTACTCGAAGGTGACTATATCACCATTGATGGCGGTACAGGTCATGTTTACCAGGGTGTAATCCCAACAGTTGATCCAGTTTTTTCGAATGAATTGAAAACACTTTTAAGTTGGGCGGATGACGTTGCGCAACTGAAAGTTTTCGCTAATGCGGACACGCCCGATACAGCAAAGAAAGCACTTGAATTTGGTGCGATGGGTATTGGATTATGCCGCACTGAGCGCATGTTTAATGATGTTGACCGGTTACCCATTGTTGTGGAAATGATTTTGGCTACAACACCAAAGGAACGTGAGGAGGCATTAAGCCGGCTCAAAGACATGCAGCGCGCTGACTTTAAGGAAATCTTTACCGTAATGGCACCAAGGCCTGTAACGGTTAGGTTGCTCGATCCTCCGATTCATGAGTTCCTGCCAACTGAAGATGTGCTGAGGGACGAATTGACTAACCTGCGCCATCTGAAAGAAACGGTAAGTGGTGTAACAAACCTGTTCAGCAGTTTAAGGTTACTTAATGCCGATCTCAATATCGCAGAAAAATCACCTTCTCCATTTACATTAAACGGAGAAGAATTGGTGCAATCAGCCATCTTGAAAAAGGAACAAATGTTGAAAAAAGTGAAGGAGTTACATGAAGTAAATCCTATGCTGGGCCACCGTGGTGTTCGGTTAGGTATAACCTTCCCTGAAATTTACCGCATGCAGATTCAAGCGATACTGGAGGCGACAGCGGACTGCCAGCTGGCGGGTACCGATGTTCATTCGGAAATTATGGTGCCCCAGGTGATTACCGCTGAGGAACTTATACAAGTGAAAATATTTGTTGATGAACTGAAGGAAAAACTGGAAGCTGAACGCAAAATCAAATTGAATGTTAAATACGGTACTATGGTGGAAGCGGTTCGCGCCTGTTTGCAAGCTGAGGAGCTAGCTACTGTTGCTGAGTTCTTCTCCTTTGGAACGAATGACTTAACACAGGCAACCTTCTCCTTCTCACGCGAGGATGCTGAGAATAAGTTCCTTCCGTTCTATATCACCAACCGGATACTGAAAGACAATCCGTTTGAAGTATTGGATAAAGTGGGAATGGGCAAATTGATGAAAATGGCAGTGGAAAATGGACGCATTACTAATCCTTCTCTTAAAGTAGGCATTTGTGGTGAACATGGCGGACATCCGGAATCCATTGAATTCTGTCATGAAATCGGCTTGAATTATGTTTCCTGCTCCGGTCCACGCGTGCCAGTAGCACGGATGGCAGTGGCGCATGCAAAGCTTGGTGAATCCAGGTATTCAAATAATTAATAGTTTGTTTCCATAAGTGAAAAGGCCGGGCGATGTCCGGCTTTTTTTGTTTACCCTAGTTCCGGTTTTTATATCCTTCGTGTTCTAAGGAATCTTGAATGGAACTTATTGATTGTTGATGGCTAAGCTGATTGCTAGTGACGGTCTCGTTCGCATATTTTTCCGATTCGAGCCTGTAGGGAAAGGATTGGTTCAACAATAGTTCAGACAATGCTCCTTCCACTTGAGCGCTGGTCTAGAATGTTCAGCATGTCTGTTAAAACTGTTCACATGGGCAAGAAGTTAGACTAAATCGAGTGTGGGCTCAAGTTTGTTAATGCGCGCCAAAAAGAATGCTGCAGCGTTAGTGAAATTTTCCTGGGCTTTAGCACTTAGGCCATGCTGTAATTTCCATTTTTTTCCGCTGATGGCCATAACATGGGCTTCCGGTTTTTTTCCGAATAATTCCCATGCTAGCCATAGTATCATTTCAGGTTGCAATTCATGTGATGTGAATGAGGAGGATGCAGAAGGTTCGCATGGATGAAAGGAAAATCCATCAGCATACTGCTCATGTGAGGCATCCACAAAAATTACCTGTTCATATTCACTGATTAATTCGGCATCTTCTATCTGTAACTGGTAGCGGTATTCGAAATCAAAGAGATCGTCATGGGATTCAAAGGTATCTATGAATTTCCATCCGAGTGCATCATCAGACCGGCCATAGTTGCCAATACCGATAAGAAGTGTTCTGTTAGTTTTTAATGTGTTCATTGATAAGTTGTCCCGTATGATTATAAACCTGTAATTGAAGTGACATTTGTCCGAGTGCCTGTGTTGCACAACTCAG
>CAZCRJ010000372.1:0-3702 GCA_964501015.1 uncultured Roseivirgaceae bacterium
GGTTGCTATGGTGCTGAACATTACCCGCATTCCTGGTTCCATCCCCGGCCATTCAACCGTGTTGGAAGAGTAAATAGAAGTAATCGGGCTGTTGGATTTGCATACGGATACCACTGCGCCCGTTTTGATCAGTTCATTTTTTATAGTCTGGTAATCATTCTCCAGCTCATTATTCGTCCATACCATCATCAGGTTTTCACGATCATACCCGGTTTCCCTGTCTTTAACATGCATGATTTGCTGGTAGATAACGATCATACCGATAACCAGGAATATGGAAAAGCCAAACTGAATGGTTACCAGTACCTGGCGTGGTAAACTTCCTTTTTTACCCGATTGAATCTTTCCTTTTAGTACTGTTACCGGTTTAAATGATGACAGGTAAAATGCCGGATAACTTCCGGCCAGTATTCCGGTAAAGAGTATAAGGATAACAGCGGCCACCCATAACATGAGGTTACCATACTCAATCAGCAGTTCTTTCTTTACAAGGCTGTTGAAAAAAGGCAGGGATAGCTCAACCAGAACTATAGCCAGAAAAAATGCGAAGGTGGTTATTAAAATGGATTCTCCTAAAAATTGAATAACAAGTTCTTTTTTCCGCGACCCGATGCTTTTTCTGATCCCCACTTCTCGCGCCCGCTTTTCTGAGCGTGCCGTTGCCAGGTTCATAAAGTTGATGCATGCCATGATGAGTACAAATACGGCAATGGCGCCAAATAAGTATACATATTCAATGAGACCACCCGAAGCTTTTCCATTTTCAAAGTTACTGTACAGGCGAAGATTGGTAATAGGGTGAAGAAACAGTTCAGGGTTTGTGCTCGAATCCTTAACATTATTCTTTACGATATCCCGTATAACGTTGTCCACCTCCTCCGCTGAACTTTCAGGAAATAATTCAACGTAAAGTTGAAATGAATTATTCCCCCAGTTTTCACGTGAGTTCCGAACCCAATCCTGGCTTGCCTCTAAAAATGAAAAGGGAGTTAGGTAGGCAAAGGTAATAGATGATTGGGCAGGTACGTCCTCAACAATGCCGGTGACTTTCAACTCACGGGTATTATCAATGGTAACGTGTTTGTTCATGGGGTCTTCCTCACCAAAAAGCGCCTTAGCCGTTGATGCCGTAAGCACAATGGAATTTGGTTCGGCCAGTGCGCTGTTGATGTCTCCCTGAAGTAGTGGAAAACTGAATATCGTTAAAAAATCTTCGCTTACACTCAGGCCTGCCTGCGTGTTGGATAACCGTGTATCGCCTACAGCCAGCAGGTTACCTTCACCCCAATTAGTAATGACCACATGTTTAATGTTGCTCGAGGATTCTTTCAGGGCATTTTTTAACGGAAGGGGAAGGGCGGCCTGCGATCCTATGCCGTTTGATAACGTCTGGTTCATCATCACTTTATACAGATGGTCGCGCTTCTCATGGAATCGATCGTATCGGAATTCATCTGTTATCCATAACAGAATAAGGATGCTGCAGGCTATACCAACCGATAATCCAAAAATGTTGATGAACGAATAGGTAATGTTTCGTTGCAGGTTGCGTAAAGCGATTTTGAAATAGTTAAGGAGCATGGGATTAACTGATTATTCGTTACGTAAAGAATTTACCGGATTGGCCAGCGCAGCTTTCAGCGCCTGGAAGCTAATGGAGAGCAAGGCAATGAGAAAGGAGATTGCACCAGCGGAAATGAATATCTGTGGCCCGATTTTAATGCTGTATTGAAAATCCTGCAGCCATTTTTGCATCACAAAATAAGATGCAATACTGGCCAATACGAAAGCGATGATGATGAGCATGATAAATTCTGCAGAGAGCTTGTACAAAATATTTCCATTGCTGGCACCCAAAACTTTTCGAATGCTGATTTCCTTCTGGCGCAGCTCAGCCGTAAAAGCAGAAAGCGCAAACAAGCCCAGGCCTGCAATAATCATGGCCAGTGCGGTAAAGTGTGTAAACATATTGGCAAAAGCCTGTTCGTTTCGGTATAGGTTGGCAAACTGCTCGTCCAGGAATGAATATTCGAACGTTGTACCGGAATTAATATTCTTCCATGTGGTTTCAATAAAAGCGATGGTACTTTTCATGTTGTCGGCTTTAATCTTAACGGCCATGGAAGGATTGTTGGCATTGTACACCATAAACAAGGGCTCAACTTTATGGCGGATGGTGGCAAAATGAAAATCCTTCACCACGCCCACCACGGTATAATATGTCACATCGGTTGGGTTTGGTCCCGATTGTAACCCGATTTTTTTACCCACGGCATCCGGCCATTCCAGCAGGCGTGTCATTTCTTCGTTGATGATAATGGAAAGTGAGTCATTATAATCAAGGGAAAAATTTCTTCCATTGGCCATGTCCATGCCCAGGGTAGGAATGAAGGTATCATCGATAGACATTATGCTAACAATAAAATTGGTTTCGTTGCTGAAGCCTTCCGGTTGTATTCCGGTACGGCCAAGTTGCTGACCTATTCGGGAAGAAGAAGAACCAACCGATACGACATCGGTATTTCGCTGAAGCTCTGTTTTCAGGGCAGATGCATTGCTTAGGTTTTGTCCGTTTTGTGCCAGGGTAATGATCTGGTCGCGTTTATACCCCAGATCAGCGGTGTAAATGAAATTCATTTGCTGATACACTATGCCTGTGCCAACCATCAACGCAATAGAAATGGTGAATTGCAATACAACAAGCACTTTACGCAACCGCGTTCCGCTGGTCGAATTTTTAAACGCACCCTTTAACACCACTACCGGCTTAAAACCGGACAGTACAAATGCAGGATATACCCCGGCTACCAATCCAACCAAAATGATTAACCCGATAAACACTGAAATATTTTCGGGTTGGAAGAGGCTATTCGCATTAGCAAAGCGTTGATACAGGTTGTTTAGCGTAGGCGTAATCATAAAGACAATTGCCAGGGCAAGAAAACCCGCCAGTGCGGTAACCACTATGGATTCGGTAAGGTGTTGTCCGATGAGTTGTGAACGCACGGCACCAATCACTTTACGCATGCCTATTTCCTTAGCCCGGCCAGTCGACTTGGCCGTAACCAGGTTGATAAAGTTGACGGCAGCTAATATGAGAATGAGTCCGGCTATACAGGAAAGTACATATACATTCACTACATCCGATTTGTTTGCGTTGCTTTCAAAGAGAATTTCTTTTGCGTGCAGGTGAACTTCAGGCAGGGGCTGTATAACCGGTGTAAAGAATTCAAAGGCATTATTTTTTCGCGCAATGGCCTGGAGTTTTGGATTCAGTTCATCGGGGTTTGGCTGACGGTCTAATAATAAATAGGTGAACTGATTGATGCCCTGCCACGATTGTAAAAATTGACGATAGCCATCTTCATCTTGCGCGGGCGTCATGGAACGCAACAAATCAAACTGAATATGAGAATTTTTTGGAGGGTCAGCCACTAAAGCCACCACGTGCAAATCCAGGTTTTGATTAAGGCGTACAACTTTCCCGATGGGATTTTCCTTTCCGAACAACCGTGTAGCCAACGTCTGGGTTATGGCAATGGTGTTGGGTTCGTCCAGCACACCTTCTTTCTTGCCAGCTATAATGTTGAAATCAAAAATTTCAAAGAAGGAGGATTCCGTGCGGAACCCGGCATCGCAGCGCAGCAGGTTATCCTCATAACTCAGGTCAAGTCTTCCGCCACCGCTGATGCGGACACTGTT
>CAZCRJ010000373.1:0-3698 GCA_964501015.1 uncultured Roseivirgaceae bacterium
CGCGCCTTGTAGGCTCCCCACAAATGCAGCAGGCACACGACTGGGCTGTAGCCAAGTATACATCCTGGGGAATTACTGCCCGCAATGAAAAGTGGGGCGACTGGCGGGGATGGGAGCGTGGGATTACACACATTGATATGGTTTCACCCTGGGTGAAGACATTGGAAGGAACACAGCTTGCGTGGAGTCCGAATACCGGTGGAAAAACCGTTACGGCTGACGTAATTGTAATTCCTGACCTGGCCGATTCACTTGCCTTCAAAGCATGGTTGCCCAATGTAAAAGGAAAACACGTAATGATATCCATGCCTCAACCAACTGGCCGACCCGATTACAATTGGGAAGAATTTGCAACGAAGGAATCGTTTGAAAAGATGAAAGCAGAACGCACCGTGCAAACAGAGGCATGGACAAAGCGCATTAATAAAACCGGGCAAAGTACTACCACGAAATTGGTTCTGACATTAGAAAAGGCAGGAGCTGTGGGTATTGTTACTTCGTACTGGTCAAGAGGATTTGGCGTGAATAAAATTTTCAGCGCCAGCACCAAAAAAATTCCAACAGTCGATCTTTCCCTGGAAGACTACAGCTTGTTGTATCGCTTACACGAATCCGGCAAAAAACCAAAAATCAGCATCAGGGCTGACTCAAAGGAAAAAGGAGTAGTGCCAACCTACAATTCGGTAGCAGAAATCAAAGGCACTGAAAAACCAAATGAATATGTTATGTTATCCGCCCACTTCGATTCATGGGATGGTGGCACCGGGGCTACCGATAATGGAACTGGTACAATCGTAATGATGGAGGCCATGCGCATTTTAAAGCAGGTGTATCCGAATCCAAAACGAACCATACTGGTCGGGCATTGGGGAAGTGAAGAACAGGGATTGAATGGTTCACGTGCCTATGTGGAAGATCATCCTGAAGTAGTGGACAACCTGCAGGCATTGTTTAACCAGGACAATGGAACCGGACGCGTTGTACGCATTACCGGCCAGGGATTTTTACATTCCTATGATTTCCTGAACCGTTGGCTGGCAAAAGTTCCTCAGGAAATACGCAGCCAGATTGAAACAACCTTTCCCGGATCACCGGGTGGGGGAGGTTCTGACTTTGCATCGTTCGTGGCAGCGGGCGCCCCTGGATTCTCGCTGAGTTCATTGAATTGGTCATACTTCAATTATACCTGGCATACCAACCGCGATACCTACGATAAAATCGTGTTTGATGATGTGCGCAACAATGCCATTCTTACGGCCATCCTCGTGTACATGGCGTGTGAAGATCCGGAACGAACATCGAGGGAGAAGAGCGTGCTACCAGCTAATCCGCGCACAGGTGAACCTGGTCGTTGGCCAGAACAGCGCAAGGCTACCCGAAAGGGGGGGTTGGATTAAGAAGTTTGCAGGTATTGTCTTGACCTATAATTTGGTGTATTGAACGAAGGTAATGTGTCATGACATACTATTGAACTAAACTGACTTTTGAAATATCATACTCTTGATAAAAGCTTTTGTAACCCATTAGTCTGGCTGCAGGAGTGAGTAGAAAGGACAGTGTCTTTTGTATCACTACAGGAGGGCCATCTGCCAGATAGGAATCAAAACCAGCTTGATGTATGGGGGCTACCATAAACAAGGTTGCAGGCAGCTTTCCAAAGTCAGGATTATGATCCATTAGTGCGTAAATTTGAACCAGTGAAAATGCGAATTCTTCAGGAAAAGCGATTGCTCCCTTCATTCGTATTGTATCTGACGTTTCATTAAAAGGTTTGTGGGGCGTGCCTTTCGAAACGAGCAACTTTTCTCCAGGTTGAATCTTTTTAATTTCTCCATTTATCTCGATAGAAAGCATACCGTTTTCTATTTCGAATAGCTCATCAAAATCAGTGTGAATGTGTATGGGTGGTCCTGATGCGTGCGGAGCAATTTCAAGGAAACAATGCACAAAACCATCTTCTTGCTTTTCTACCGTTTGGCTAAAGCCTTCTGCTTCACTGGTGAATACTTGCCCTGGTTTAAAATAATTGCGTATATCGGGTTTATGCACCGGGAATACTACCGCGTGTAAAAAATAACCAATAGCCAGATAGCCAACAATCAGTATAATAAAAGAAAATATCATCTTTTTCAGCACCGTTAGAATTGTTGCCGATTTGGGTGTAGTAAAATTTCTCATGAGGCCAGTTGTTTAGAAGCAAAACTAAGGTGATAGCGATTCTGAGAATTGTATCAGTCGGACATGTTTAGGAAACCTATTTGAATAAATGGAAGGGCAGGGTGGTTTTATTTGCCTGATATTCTTTTGGCGTCATGTCAGTAAAGTATTTGAATACTCGGTTGAAATGTGGTTGGTCATAAAAACCGCTTTGAAATGAAATGTCACTCAATATAAAAACGTTGTGGTGCATCAATTTAATGGAATGCATAAATTTCTTATATAGTATTAACTCTTGGGCAGAAAGCCCATAAAATTCCACTAGTTTTCTGTTAAGCTGACGGGTAGAATAACAAACGTTACGCGCAAGCTCATCAACGCAATGAAAGGCTGTGATGTTGTCTGAAAGGAATAATGTTGAAATGGCCACAGACCTCTGACATGCGGGATAACCAGAGTGTTTGAAATTGTTTTCAATGATGGTTACACGCTCCTGAAAAGTTTCTGCCTCGCCTAATTGATTCCAAAGCGTACGATACCAAGGATTAATCAGGGTAAAATCAACTACGTTATTGGTCAATTCTGAGGATTGAACACCCAGCCTTCTAAGCGCATGGGGTAGTAGCCTGATGCCAAAGAGATGATGCGAACCAGCGTAATGTGCTATCACAGTGCCAGTATGTACTCCCTGGATAAAGCAAAGAGGAGTGGCGATCAGATCATTAGTGGTGGGTAGTTGACCGTCAATTGGCTCGGCAAGATTAAATACAATTTCTATGACGCCTTGCGGCAATATTTGCTCCGTATATTCATGACCACCTTTCAGCTCCCAAAAGAACAAAACACAATCGGCCAAGCCGTTATTTTTTGGAGTATGTATTTGGAAGTTCACGTTGTTTTGATTTCTAATACTAAAAGAAGACTCCTTATTTTCACTCCCATAGTTTGTTGATGTCGGTGCCAGTTAAATGGCTTAAATTTTTAGTAATTCTATCGATGTCCCAATCCCACCATTTTAAGATTAATAGTTTGGATATCGTTTCGTCTGTGAATCGTTTTTTAATTTCTTTGGCAGGATTTCCACCAACGATGGAATAGGGCTCAACATCTTTTATTACGGTTGAATTTGTGGCAATAATTGCTCCGTCACCTATCGTTACACCAGCCATTATTGTTGCATTGAATCCAATCCAAACATCGTTGCCAATAACAATATCGCCTTTATGCGGATAAGTCTTTCCCTCCATAGCATTCTCCCAACCGTTCCCAAAAATAGCAAATGGATAAGTGGTCAAGGAATTGGTCAAGTGATTGGCGCCATTCATGATAAAGGTAACGTCAGAAGCGATCATGCAAAACTTTCCTATTATTAATTTATCGCCCACAAAGTCAAAATGATATTTTACATTTTTTTCAAAGTTCTCCACATTTTCGAAGTCATCATAATAGGTGTAGTCGCCAACAAGTATGTTTGGATTCTTGATAATATTCTTCAAAAAGCAGAGCCTTCTGTAGTTGGCAAGTGGAAAAATGGTGTCTAT
>CAZCRJ010000374.1:0-3695 GCA_964501015.1 uncultured Roseivirgaceae bacterium
AAGTGAGGAATATCGGATTAGTCTTTCTGTTTGGAGCAATAACCTTGCTAACTTTCGATTCGTACGGCCAGAATGGTACCGGGAAAAAATTTACCGTATGCATTGATGCCGGACATGGGGGTGCACAACCCGGCACCTTTGGTAAGACTACCAAGGAAAAAGATCTCACCCTTAAGGTTGCGCTGAAACTGGGGAAGATATTGGAAGAAAGTATGCCCGATGTTAAGGTCGTCTATACCCGGAAAACCGATAAGACATTGGGGTTGAAAGAACGGGCTAAAGTGGCCAACGACAACCATGCCGATCTCTTCGTCTCTATTCACGCCAATTCGCTACCTGAAAATACTCCTGAAACAAAAAAACAATCGATCTACGGAACAGAAACCTATGTGCTGGGTCTGCATAAATCTCAGGAAAGTCTTGAGGTAGCCATGCGCGAAAACTCGGTAATTTTATTGGAAGAGAATTACGAGGAAAAATATCAGGGCTTTGATCCAAAATCACCGGAGTCGTATATATTATTCAGTCTCACCCAATCGGCTAACCATGAATCAAGTATCCGGTTTGCGGGGTACATTGAAGATCAATTTGGTAAGCGTGCTGGCCGTAAAAGCAGGGGCGTAAAGCAGGCTGGTTTCCAGGTGTTATGGGAGACCGCCATGCCAGCTGTTTTAATAGAAATTGGTTATCTTTCGAATACTAAAGAAGAAAAAGAATTGAATGATCCGCTTGTTCAGGAGTATATTGCTTCGGCAATATACCGGGCCATCCGAGAGTACAAAGATAATCACTAGTCGTTTACGAAATACGAGCATTCTTATTCATGAAAATATCTAAAGAATTACGTGTAGGCCTGTTCATGGTTAGTTCGCTGGTATTGCTCTACCTTGGCTTTAATTACCTGAAAGGCATCGATTTTTTTTCTTCCCGTAAAAAGTACTATGCGATATATGAAAATGTAGATCAACTTATGCCCTCCAACCAGGTGTACTTAAACGGTGTTTCCGTTGGGCGCGTAAGCAGAATTCAAATCCAGCAGATAAAGTCCAGGGTGGTGGTAGAAATGGAAATCGATTCGTATGTAATTCTGGGTGACTCTTCTATTGCTATTCTAAACGGAGACTTTCTGGGTACCAAATTCATACAACTGAATGTTGGCACGATAACGCGTCAGCTTAATACAAAAGATACATTACAGTCAACAGTTGCAAAAGGCATTACAGCTTTTTTGGAAGAAAGTGCAGCCCCGGTAGCGGATAACTTACAGTCAACCCTGCGGAAGCTGAACACGATTCTGGAGAACCTTTCCAAAAATTCTCAAAAACTCGATGGAATTTTTGATGACTTCAAGGCAACTCCAGGTCTAGTAAATTCAACCTTGGCTAAGGCCAACACTTCACTCACACATTTATCGGACAGTATCCAATCCCTTACTGGAAATATCAATACGACATTACGAAAGCTGGATCCGACTTTGGCAAATTTTAAAACCATTTCGGATTCCTTGAAATCCATCGAGGTAAATCAAAGCCTGGTTAAAATCAGGGAAACACTTACCAAAATTGATGAAACACTTGATCAATTCAGTAATGGGGAAAATACGGTGAGCAAACTTATGACAGAAGACTCTTTATATGTTAACCTCAACAAGATGCTCCTGACAATCGATTCACTGGCCACGCACTTTAATGAGAACCCAAAGCATTTCATGGCTCCGTTAGGCAAGAGTCAAAAAAGAATTCAGCGTGATCTTGAAAAGCAGCGCAAAGAAAATTAGTCCACTTAACCCACGCGCCCATGCCCGAAAAGGATCTGGAATTTTGGAAAAATGAAGATCAATACAAGCAGTTGGTGCAACGCCTTCATGCTAAAGCAATAAAGACTCAACTTGGTGGCGGTCAGAAAAAAATTGATGATCAACATCAGCGTGGAAAACTTACCGCTCGCGAGCGCATTACCTACCTTACCGACAATGGTTCAGAATTCCTGGAGATAGGTTTGTTTGCCGGTGCGGGAATGTATGAAGAGTATGGCGGATGTCCGTCAGCAGGAGTTGTTGCCGGCATAGGGTATATTAGCGGAAGACAATGTGCAATAGTCGCTAATGATGCAACCGTAAAAGCAGGAGCCTGGTTTCCAATAACCGCTAAGAAAAACCTGAGGATCCAGGAAATCGCAATGGAAAACCGGCTGCCAATAGTTTATCTGGTAGACAGTGCCGGAGTGTTTCTTCCGATGCAGGATGAGATTTTTCCGGACAAGGAACACTTTGGCCGGCAATTCAGAAACAATGCACGAATGTCTTCCATGGGTATTGTACAAATTGCGGCCATCATGGGAAGCTGTGTTGCCGGAGGAGCTTACCTGCCCATCATGTCAGACGAGGCTATGATCGTTGATAAAACCGGTTCAATATTTCTGGCGGGATCCTACCTGGTAAAGGCGGCCATCGGAGAATCCATTGACAATGAAACCTTGGGAGGCGCTACCACCCATTGCGAAGTTTCTGGCGTTACAGATAATAAATTTCCAAACGACCAGGCGTGCCTCGATTACATCCGCTCATTATTTGATAAACTGGGACATCATGAGCCAACAGGATTTGATCGTATTCCGGCACATCCTCCGGCAGAAGAGCCAAAGGAAATTTATGGATTGTTGCCTTCCGATCGCGTGAAGCCATACGATACTTTGGAAATTATCAAGCGATTGGTGGACAAGTCCGAATTTGATGAATACAAAGCCTTATATGGTAAAACATTACTCTGTGGCACAGCCAGGATCAATGGATGGGCGGTAGGCATTATTGCTAATCAGCGGAAGGTAGTGAAGACCAAAAAGGGGGAGATGCAAATGGGGGGTGTAATCTATTCCGATTCGGCCGACAAAGCTGCCCGTTTTATTATGAATTGTAACCAACGTAAAATTCCGCTGGTATTCATTCAGGATGTTAGTGGGTTTATGGTGGGTAGTAAGGCAGAACAGGGAGGCATCATTAAGGATGGTGCAAAAATGGTGAACGCGATGGCCAATTCTACTGTTCCCAAGTTTACCATCATCATTGGTAATTCGTATGGGGCGGGCAATTATGCCATGTGCGGTAAGGCCTATGATCCGCGGTTAATTTATGCATGGCCTTCTGCACAAATTGCAGTAATGAGTGGGGGGTCGGCAGCAAAAACATTGTTGCAGATACGGGTAAGTTCGCTTAAGGCGCAGGGCAAGGAGATTACCCAAGAGGAAGAAGATACCCTGTTGAAAGAAATTACAGATCGGTATAATGAACAGTTGAGTCCGTATTATGCTGCCTCCCGGTTATGGGTTGATGGTGTAATTGATCCCCTAGAAACACGTAAGGTTATAGCGATGGGAATTGAAGCCGCCAACCATGCACCGGTTGAACGATTTAATGTTGGTGTTATTCAAACATGATGAATGAGAAGGAAATAAAAGCCCTTGTTTCGCTATTGGATGATGACGATGAGCAGATTGTTTCTCACGTGGTAGATAAAATACGCACCCTTGGAAAGGCGGTAATCCCTTACCTGGAGCAGGAGTGGGAGTCAAATTTGAACCCACAGGTACAACAGCAGATAGAAGGCCTTATTCATGATCTTCAATTCCAATTGCTTAAGCAGCGGATGACGGAATGGTACGAGAAGGATGACCATGATCTGCTTACAGGATTGTCTATT
>CAZCRJ010000375.1:0-3688 GCA_964501015.1 uncultured Roseivirgaceae bacterium
ATGCAGGTATGGTTACCAAAAACAATAAACGACATCCGGATCAATCCGGATAATGAATACGATGAATAACTATCCCGCAAAAGGAATAATGCTCCTTATCATGTTGGTGGCAACACTTGCCTGCCAAAGAAAAGAAAACATGCAGGTGATTACAAAAGACTACTACGGCACCACTATGAATAAAGAGATACATCAATACACGGTACAAAATAAAGCAGGGATGATCGTGAAGGTGATCAATTACGGAGGCACCATCACCGACATCATCGTACCCGATCGCGATAAGCAATTTGCCAATGTGGTGTTGAATTTCGCTTCGCTGGATGGCTACCTGCAGGAAGGTAATCCATACTTTGGATCAACAGTAGGGAGGTATGCCAACCGCATAGCCGGTGCAACGTTCAGCCTGAATGGGGAGCGTTACCAATTGGCGCCCAATAATTTTGGCAATTCCTTGCATGGAGGGATTAGGGGTTTTGATAAAGTGTTTTGGGAGGTGTCAATCCTGTCTGACTCAAGCTTGGCATTACGCTATACCAGTCCAGATGGTGAGGAAGGATTTCCGGGTACACTCACTTCTGAAGTGATCCTTTCCCTTGGTGAAGACAACACACTCACGTTTACATATAGCGCTACTACGGATAAAGCAACGCCCGTGAACCTAACGAATCATTCCTACTTTAATTTATCCGGAGGAAAGGATTCCACTATATTGAATCATGAACTGATGGTTAATGCAAACCGGATCACACTGGTTAACGACCAATTACTTCCTACGGGTGAGTTGTTGTCAGTATTGGGTACACCATTTGACTTCTCTACATCCAAACGAATTGGTAATGATCTCAGCAAGGTTGTTGGTGGCTATGATCATAATTTTATTCTGAACAAAACCGAAAAGGAGTTAGCCTCTGCAGCCATACTATATGATCCTTCCAGCGGTCGCCAGTTGGAATTGTTTACCACCGAACCCGGTGTGCAATTTTATTCCGGCAATTTTCTGGATGGGACATTGGCGCATGTCAACGGAAAATCTTATCATAAACATGCCGGGTTGTGTCTGGAACCTCAACACTTTCCGGATTCTCCCAATCAACCCACATTTCCAAATACCATTCTTCATCCTGGTGAGACCTATTCTCAAATCAGTGTTTTTAAGTTTTCAGTTCGATGAAAAGGAGTGGAGTGCTCTTCCTGCTCACGTGCTGGAGTTTATTTCCCGCAGTTGGTCAAGGATTGAATGAACTGTTAATAAAGGAATCAAACGTTCAATCCATTCGCCAAGGAGAAAAATCCTGGAAGGTTGACTTACCCCTGGTCGAATTTACGGTCAACGATCGTGTATACACGAAGGATCATCCATTGAACGTTACACAATCTGAACTACTTTATGATCAGAAGGGTGTTCGCTTCACGATCACGTTTAAAAATCCCACTGGGGATACACTTACGCTTAGCAATGTGGTACCGTTTGGGCGTGAAAATAAGCAGGCCGTCATCACCGGGTTGGGCACTCATTCCCTGTCGCGAACGCATTTGTTTTTACCAGACCGACAGCCGGTGAACCTTATCGTTCCCGACAATGCCTGGAACCTGGGCTATGCTGCTTTTCAGGTTGAAGATGACCTCAGTCTGTTTGGATTGGTCAGGAGGGATCCGGATTCCTTTGTGAACGCAAACAGGAGACGGTTCGAAACGATAATGCTTCCGGGCGGATCTGTCTCCTATTTTTTCTATGCCGATTTCTACCGGGGTGCCTGGCAGGATGGTTTACGTGAAGTGTTTCAGAAGCGCTACCTCTATGACGTCACTATATTTGAAGACGACCTGTATAACCGATCTGATCTTCAGTGGATTAAAAAAGCCTACGTCATGCATTTGATGATGGCTTGGGATAAGGACTATTACGACTCCAAAACAGGGCAATTTAACTGGAGTAATTTTCAGGCTAAAGCAGTACAACTGTATGGCGGTGATGATGTTATCTGTTTGTGGCCAACCTGGCCTTCACTCGGACTTGATCAGCGAAACCAATTCGACCTGTACCGCGACTTGCCCGGTGGCCTATCTAATCTTCGGGCGCTTGCCGATTCACTCCGAGCAAACGGAACACGTTTTTTCGTAGCATACAATCCGTGGGATGAAAGCACCCGTACGGAAGGACACTTACAAGGGCTGGCCGAACTGATAAAGGAAACTTCTGCCGATGGAGTGGTCCTCGATACAAAAGGGGAGTCGAGCAGGGAGTTGCAGGAAGTTGCCGATGCTGTTAAGCCCGGTGTAATTATGTATAGTGAAGGCATGGCGGTGACTAAAGATATGCAGGGCATCATCAGCGGTCGCGTGCATAATGCGTTGTACTATCCGCCCATGCTTAACCTGAACAAATTGATTCGTCCCGACTTTGCCATCTTTCGGGTAGCGGAAGTATTCAAGGAAAAAATCAAACGGGAATATGCTGTTTCTTTCTTTAACGGGTATGGAACGGAGATCAACCAGTTTGCTCCGGGTCATCCGGAATGGGAAGAAGAGCAGTATGTTTTTCTGGGCAGAACCACCCGTATTCTGCGGGAGAATCACTCCAATTTTATTGTGAATAATTGGGTTCCATTATTACCTACCATTACTGATAGTATTTGGGTAAACGCCTGGCCATCGGATTCGAAAACACTCTATACCCTTTTCAGTCTTAAGCCGGAAGGATACAAAGGTTTACTCTTCGAAGCTACGCCAAAATCGGGCTGGCATTATGTTGATCTGTGGAATCATGAAGTGATAGAGCCGGTAAAACAGGGCAATAAATACTTAACTCCGGTACAAATAAATAGTTTTAATGGGTTTGAAGTGGGTACAAACAACGAAGGCGCTATTGGCTGTATTGTTCACTTTCCCCAGCTCATCAACGCTACCATTAGCAATAATCAGCTTGAACTTCAGTGCGACTGGGGTACGGAACTGCGTATCTGGGCGTGTAATCCTGCCTATGGTAAAGAATATCATAGCGTAAAACCGGGTAGGCACCAGCTCTTTTTACCTGATCTGTTTGGGCGCTATGAGGGCAAAATTGTGATCCAGGTTTTTCAGGAAGATGAGCTGCTGGATGAGCAAGTACTAACAATCAAACCCGGTACACCACGACTCATCAGTCGCGTGGAGAAATCATCGTCATCGAAGGCTGTTCAGGGTATGGCAAAGATTCCTTCCGGTAAATTTTTATTTACCACAACACAGGGAGATGCGTTCATTCCTTATCCGAAAGAACAGGAAGGTCAATCGTTTTCCATGTCCTCGTTTTGGATGGACAAACATCCGGTCACCAATATACAATTCAGGGATTTTTTACGTGCCACAAAGTATATTCCTTCCGATACTGCCAATTTTCTTAAACATTGGAAAGGTGGGGAGATCATAAAGGGTGAAGAAAACTTTCCAGTCGTTTATGTTTCGTACGAAGATGCGCAAGCTTATGCCGGCTGGGCAGGCAAGCGCTTGCCGACAGAAATAGAATGGCAATATGCAGCACAGACGGAACGGCTTAATGAGTGGCCCTGGAAGCAAACCAAACCTGTATCCCGTAAGGAACACTATGTAACTGAAACCCTGACGGTTAAAGCCATTGAAGGCATCGATCCTGCCGTGGCTAACCTGGGTGATGGAAAGCTTTATCCCGTAGGAAAATATAAGAAAG
>CAZCRJ010000376.1:0-3687 GCA_964501015.1 uncultured Roseivirgaceae bacterium
TAAAGGAAGTCTTAACTACCTGTTTAAACCGTTGGCTTTCCAGGTCGAATATCTTTACCAGTCCATCGCTATAGGCAAAAGCCAATAGCTTCCCATCATCGGAAGCCGCGACAGAGAGTTGTTTGGCTTTTACCTGGCTTATATTGTATCCCAGGCGAACCTCGTCAACAACCTGAGCCCTTGTTACTACGGTAAAACTGAAAATAATGAATAAGGTAAAAAGTGGTTTGGTATACATAAAAAAGTAAAGCGTTAACGTGTAAATGATTAGATAAAAAAAGTAAATGACACTATAATCTGGTTATAATGACTTTGTAAATTCTTGAATACTAGAGGATATTACTTTGTGCTGTTGCTCGCATTACCTAACTTCACTACAGCAGGTTGTCCATTTCCCACAAGGTATGCATAATACTTTTCTTCCGCACTATAGCGCGCGTAAACTTGCTTGATGATATTCAATCGGGTTAACAGACTACGACACTTACACTGGATGCTGACTTAGGAGTAAGCTACCTACCACGGTAAGCAGGAAGAAAAGCATACTCTTTTTGATCAGGCTACGAAGGCCTGAAAATGTACGTACTTTTGTGTTCTGATCCCCCTTTAGCGTGAATTAGTATTCCTAACTGTTGTAAAAAATGAACCAGATGAATAAACAAGTCAAAGTTGAACGAGAAAAACTTCTAGAATCCATAGAACGATTACTTGAAGGCCCAATGATTTTTTTAGGTTTCGTATGGTTGGTGTTACTGATTGTAGAATTGATATGGGGATTGCCCAAATCATTAGACTATTTGAGTCTTGCCATCTGGTTTATTTTTATTGTGGACTTTGTGGTAAAATTCATTCTTGCACCGGGTAAACTTAATTACCTGAAAAAGAATTGGCTTACTGCAATATCCCTTCTTATTCCTGCAATACGCATATTTCGTATTTTCCGATTTGTTCGTTTGTTGCGGGGGTTAAGCGGCATTCGCCTAGTCAGGGTTGTTTCTTCAGTGAACCGAAGCATGAAGAGCCTTGCGGCTACTATGAAACGAAGAGCGTTTGGCTATGTTTTTTTATTAACGCTTGTTGTTACGTTTGCCGGTGCTGCTGGTATGCATGCTTTTGAGAAAGCCTATCAGGGGTTTGACAGTTATGGTATGGCATTATGGTGGACAGCCATGCGGGTTATTACCGCAGGGAGTGAATTCTTTCCCTCAACTCCAGAGGGCAAAGGACTTGCCCTTTTGATAGCGCTATATGGCTATGCCATTTTTGGTTATGTTACGGCAACATTAGCCAGCTTTTTTATTGGAAGAGATGCTGAGGAAAAGGATGCACCCGTTGCTGGTTCCAAAGATGTATCGGAATTAAAAAGTGAAATCGGGGCACTAAAAAAAGCTATTGATACGATGACCGCTAAATTGGGATAGGGCTGAACTGAAGGCTTTAAATGGTTATTTCAAATGAACGTTAAATATCTCTACGTCTGAAATTCCGCTATGAAAAAACAAATGGGCTGGCGCCAGATGTGATTTTTTAGCTCCAGCAAATCCCTAAGTGCCTTCTTTAATTTTTTCTTCAATTTCCGCTTCCTCACCGGGATCTGGTGATTTTAAACCTTCTGAAGTTTCACCATCCGGTTCATAATGCAAACCTATAAGAAGTGGAAAATGGTCTGATCCTATGTCATCAAGTTTCTTAAGGGATACAAGTCCAAATTCCCTGGAGTAAAAAATGTGATCCAGCGGATACCGAAGCAAAGGCATAAAAACACTATAAGTATTGTAAAATCCTCTGCCTTCACGAGGATCGACAAGCCCACTGTATTTCCTGAAAAGCATTGAAGTACCCGACTAGCCAACATCGTTCAGGTCGCCTGCTACAATGGTTGGATTTTTAGTTTCTCTGACTTTCTTGCCGATAATAAGTAATTCAGTATCTCTTTCATAGGTGTCGGTACCCGGCTTAGGAGGCTCCGGGTGAACACCATAAAAATCAATTACAATTCCAGAAGGCAAGGTGATCTTTGTAAAAATAGACGGTATATCATGCTTCACTAAAAAATTTACAGTGCTTTCACTCAACGGAAATTTTGACAGGAGTATCAATCCGTAGGTGTTGCTCTGCAGATAATTAATGGAATATGGAAAATCCTCATCAAGTTTACGGATTGCGGTAGCCCAAACTTGATCGGGTTCAGTGATTAGCAGAATATCAGGATTATGCATTTTTACAAGTGCATGAAAACTCGCTTTATCATCATTGTCCATACGCACATTTGAAACCAGAAGGGTAAGGCTGTTTTCGGTAGTCTGACTAGTGCTATTCTTTGCCTCAGTTTTGTAAAGGGGTGTATACATCAAGACTAACGTTGCCTGATAAACCAGGGAAACCGAAAGAAGTAACAACAATGGCAACTTGTATTTCCATTTGAAATCCAAATAGCTATAAGCCAGAATTAAGGCTAATAAAGTTAGCACAGCAATCTGTAATCTTGGGAAATCAAAAATTCTAACCCACCATTCTGCCGTGTTGATCAAGGGCAATCCTGTAGCTATTAGAACACTAGCGCATAGTATATAGGTAAGTATCCGCATTTATCTAGATTAAAACTTACATTTTTAGGGTTTTGACCTCCAGATTTTGTCTGAAAAAGGTAAGTATTCAGGAAGAGCAGCCGAACCATACCAGGTAAATAGTTCAAAGTCTAACAGTCTGTTTTTAATGGCAAGGTCGGTTTGTAACAATTCTTTCGCCTCCTCTATCGACTTAATGTTGTTCAAAATGAAAATTCCTCTGTACGTGTTTTCATTCTTACCTAAAGGTCCTGCAACAATTAGTTTTCCTTGTTCAACCAAGCGGTTAATGTTGTCCATATGTCCTCTGAAACTTTCACTAATTAGCGCTTTGTCTGTAGTAGTATTTGTTCCTGTTTTCAGGATTACCAAAAAATAACTTTTCATTCCATATTCATCACCGCCTAATTTGTCGGCTAATGCCTTGTCGTAAGTTGGGTTTAAGTTCGGAATGTCTTTTTCTGAATTTGATTGTCCAAAAGTCAAGTTTAGAATAACCAATAGTGCTAACGTCAAAATATATTTCATTGTCTTTCTATGTTTGTTGATGTGTCGTTTTACCATTACCCATAAGGATATCGGACATTGCGCAGTGGTGGTTTACCAACACGTACCTGGCCCCAAGCCCTAAAGTTAATTAAATATACACATGCTGACTTTACCACCTCCTCCGTTAAATTAAAAAATGAAATATCAGCACTTAAAAGAGCAATGGACACGGTAAGCTCTAAATTGGGATAGGGCCGGACTGAAGGTAATTGGTCAGTTATTTAGCTGAATAACAGAATTGTTGTTTCGAATCATCAGCCTGATTTGATCTGCAAGTTTCTTTGGTGCTACTCCACAATAGGCAGTTGTCAAGGCATCAATAAAAAGTTCTTTTTTCACTTTTTTCAGTTCAATTATTGTCCAACCTTGTTTGCCCCATTTGTTGTTTACCGGATAAATTATTGTTCTGTCAGCCGATGCAAAAACATCCTGGTCTATTTCTGATAATTTGACACAAGCTGTTTTGGTTGTGTGGTCATAGGTTGCGAAAATCTTTTTCTTAACTCGAAAAGAAGTTTTTTCAAAGTGTGGTTGTTCTGTTGCCTCTGGAAACGATAAGGCCAGGTTTCGG
>CAZCRJ010000377.1:0-3683 GCA_964501015.1 uncultured Roseivirgaceae bacterium
ATATGCTGCTGCGCCGAACTATTGCCAGATTCTCGATGCCAGATTTTCAGCTGCTGCCTTCATCACTACTTTACCAATCTCGGGTGCACCGGTAAAAAAGATATGGTTGAAGGGCAATTTCAATAACGCAGTAGAAACTTCTACATCCCCTTCAATTAACGCCACTTCTGACTCCTCAAATAATTCGGTAATTATTTTTTTCATGATGGCAGAAGCATGTGGAGTATGTTCGGAAGGTTTAAGCATGACACAATTTCCCGCAGCTATGGCCGATACCAACGGCCCAAGCGTGAGGTTGATAGGGAAATTCCAGGGAGAAATAATCAACACAACTCCCTTTGGCTCATAATGGATGTACGAACTGGTGCCCAGTTGCGACAGCGGAGTAGCTACCGAATGTGGCTTCATCCATTTCGATAGATGTGATTTCGTATGCTTGATATCAGACGTTATCTTATAGATTTCCAGTATGTCCACTTCACTGGGATGCTTCCTGAAATCGTTATACAAGGCCTGTTGAATCTGAGTACGGTATTTTAATACTGCATCGTGCAAACGATCCAGTTTCTGCTTCCGCTCACGAATCGTAGTATCGGCAATTTTTTGCTGGTTGTTCTTTTGAAGCTGAAATATGCGATCAATTTCTGACCGTATAAAAGGTATTGCTGCAACAGGCGCGAGAGTGGTTTCCATTGTTTTAACTGGTAATGTTCGTGAACGATACTGTGATCAGATCACTGACCGATCAGTACCAAAGATAGGGAAGTTCTTATCGATGTATAAAAAGGATTATGAAAGAAATCCGGAAGTTTTGAGGAGCTGCTTTTATTTGGCATTCGCTTATATATACGGCTATTCTCGCGATAACCGCCAAATTATCGGTAGTACTTGCCATACACATAAATTCAGTGAATTATGAATTTTCTGGATCATGGAAGATATTATTAGATCCCTATGAAATGAAAGAACTAAGTTTTATTACTTTTCTGGTTCGTAATCCTTACTTATGAAACAAATAAGAATCGCCTTACTCGGATTGGGCAATGTGAATATCGGGTTAATCAAAATCCTTCAGAATAAAAGTGATCTGATTACGGAAAAGCATGGATTAGAGTTTATCATTACAGCGGTCTCTGATTCCACAGGTATCGCAGTAAACAATAATGGGTTTTCTTATGATGAACTCATCAGCTTAAAAGCTGTCAAGCATAAAGTTAACCAACTTATTGGGTATTTACCCAAGATTGCATCAGAGTATCTTCCCGATCATGCAGATGCTGACGTATTGATTGAAAGCTCTCCTGTAAACCTGGTACATGGCAATCCGGGATTAGCGGCTACCAGGCGTGCACTTGAAAAAGGCTGGAAGGTTGTTTTGGCCAATAAAGCTCCTGTTGTGTTTGCCTTCGATGAATTGCATGACCTCGCGAAAAAGAATCATACTAAACTCGCTTTCAGCGCTACGGTATGTGGTGGATTGCCCGTGATCAACGTATTGAAACGCGACATGGCATGTGCTTCGCTTCATAGCTTTCACGGAATCCTGAATGCCACCACTAACCATATCTTGAACGCACTGGAAAATGGCGGCTCCATGGATGATGCCATTAAAGAAGCTCAACGTGTGGGCGCAGCCGAAGCTGATCCTATGCACGATGTAAAAGGTCATGATGCCGCCAATAAATTGTACATTATCACGAAGTCATTTACAGATTTCAGGGGATCAATACACGACATAGAAACCACAGGTATGCAGAACCTGACTTCCACTCAGCTGGAGGAAGCACGAAAACGCGGGAATAAAATCAAGCTGATAGCATCCGCAATCCCGGACGGTCAAACATGGAAACTTTCTGTAAAACCAACGGAGGTAAAAGAAGACTCATTTCTCGGACAATGCAAGGGTTGGGAAATGGGCATTCAATTCGAATCGGATTTATACGAATCCATTTCCATGAAAATTTTTGAAGAGGATCCGCTGGCTACTTCAGCTGCGGTGCTTCGCGATATGATTACAGTTTGTGATGGAGTGTAGTTAAGACATATGGATTTTTAACTTTCCAACAAGTCATTCCTATGCTATTCCCTTGCCTAAAAAATCAGTAATCCGAAATCAGAGTGTGGCAATACGTTCAACTTCACTGACCACGAACTCCACTTCTTCCAGAGTATTATACATTGAAATACCCATCCGGGTAACGCCACCCTTTTCCAACAATCCTAATACTTCAATTGCATGAATGGCATAGAAATGTCCATCCCACGCAAAAATATTTTTAGTAGCCAATTGTTCACACACCTGAAACGGTGTTTTACCCTCCAATGTAAACGAAACGGTGGGCGTACGTTTCGCAGATGAAAAATCCTGACCAATTACTGTTACCCCAGGGATAGCCGATAATCCTTCATATAGTCTGCTGGCCAATGCAAACTCATGTTTACTAATCGAATCATAGGCATTCACAATTTTCTCACGCATGGAATTACCCACACCTTGTTCAGCAATAAAGTCAACGGCTGCACGAACACCTGCAATAGCTGCGTGATTTAACGTTCCTGTTTCAATCTAATCAGGAGCAATATGTCCTGCCGTGCGCAATCTGTCAGTAGGTAGTCTGTCTAAGGTACCGGGTTTACTGTAGAGAAGTCCGACATGTGGCCCGTAAAATTTATAAGCCGAGCACAACAGGAAGTCACATCCAATAGCCTGAACGTCAATGGCAAAATGAGGCGCATAGTGTACGGCATCCAGTAACAACCATGCATTGTATTTATAGGTCAGGGAACGTGCGAAGGAAAAATCATTTACAGTGCCAATGGAATTGGCTGACATCCCCATGCACACCAGCCGTGTGTTTTCATTCATCTTGTTTTCAAAGTCTTCATAATCAAGCACACCATTGGGCAACAGGTTTACCTCACGCACGATGATACCATGATCGCGCAAGGTTAGCCACGGCCCTCTATTGGCTTCGTGATCCAACTGGGTAATCACCACTTCATCACCGGGCCGTAATAAACGTGACATTGCTCGTGCAAGGGCAAAGTTCAGCGTGGTCATATTTTGACCAATGGAAATGCACGTATCACTCTCGGCATTGACCAAAGCTGCCATAGCTTGCCTCATGTGATGAACTACTTGGTCGGTTTCATTAGTCGTTAAAAAGGTGCCGTGTGTATTGGCATTGCAAGTTTTATAATAATCCGATATGGCATCGATTACTTTATTGGGAACCTGCGTGCCAGCCGGTCCATCAAAGTAAACAAAAGGTAAACCATTATGGGTGCGGTGAAGGGAAGGGAAGTGTTTCCGGACTTCAGCAGGTGAAAAGGATGGTTGGGTCATACAGGCAAAACTTGACTATTGTTTTGCACTAAGGTAAGGCATAATTACCTGTACTTTCCATACCGCTCGAGTAACATATTAACCAACATAAAAATTGAATTACCAGATTAACCAGCGTGAAAACCGTCAGTCCGAAATAGTAATAAATCCATATACAAATTCCGGTTTTACCGGTAATGACTTCGGCCTTTTCGAAAAGGAATTGTATACTTGCGCAGTTTAGTTTACCTGAATATTACAACCACTTCCATGACCAAGTTCACCTTCACAGAAAAAAAAGATACCCGCTCCGGTTTCGGTGACGGCTTACTTGAAATAGGTCGCAAAAATGCAAATG
>CAZCRJ010000378.1:0-3676 GCA_964501015.1 uncultured Roseivirgaceae bacterium
TGGCTGCTCATGACGCTAAAGCATCAGACACGCCTGCAGCAACGTCTGAAGCAGCACCAAAAGAATCGGCAGCACAGCCTGCAAAAACTACAGCACCGGTTTCTGTACCTTCTACATCATCCACCGGTAACGGACGGATTAAAGCCTCTCCGTTAGCTAAAAAAATGGCCAAAGAAAAGGGATTAGAATTAAAGAATATTACTGGAACTGGTGATCAAGGCCGTATCACCAAACGCGATGTTGAAAACTTCAAAGGTGAGCCTGCGAAAGGCGCTGCATTTGTATTCCCTGAAGTAGTGGGAGAAGAGAGTTACGAAGAAGTTTCGGTATCACAGATGCGTAAAACCATTGCGCGAAGACTGGCGGAAAGTAAATATTCCGCTCCGCATTTCTACCTCACCATGGAAATCCACATGGACAGGGCGATGGATGCGCGGAAGAGTATAAATGAAATCAGTCCGGTTAAGATTTCCTTTAACGATATGGTGATCAAGGCTGCGGCCATTGCCCTTCGTCTTCATCCTGATGTAAATGTGTCTTGGCTTGGTGACAAGATGCGCAAGAATAAACATGTACACATTGGTGTTGCCGTTGCTGTAAAAGATGGTTTGGTGGTGCCGGTGATTCGCTTTGCCGACAGCAAAACATTTTCCCACATTGCAGCCGAAGTGAAAGAACTTGCCCAGAAAGCTCACGATAAAAAACTGCAGCCCAGCGAATGGGAAGGAAGCACCTTCACCATATCCAATTTGGGTATGTTTGGTATAGAAGAGTTTACGGCCATTATCAATCCACCGGATGCGTGCATTCTTGCCGTTGGTGGGATTAAAGAAACAGCAGTAGTAAAAAATGGCCAGTTGGCAATAGGTAATGTGATGAAAGTTACCTTATCCTGCGATCACCGTGCAGTGGATGGTGCGGTTGGCTCCGCATTCCTAAAAACGCTGAAGGGACTACTGGAAGATCCGATTAAAATTTTCGCCCAGCATATTTAAGGATTGATGCTTCTGCTTCAGGTGAAGGGAAGATCAACGCAAGACCATGACAAAGATCAGATCAACAACAGTAGTGGCGGTGAAACACAATGGTCAAGTGGCCATTGGTGCCGATGGACAAGCCACCATGAATAATTACGTGGCAAAAGGCAACGTAAAAAAGATCCGTAAACTGCTGGAAGGAAAAGTAGTAACCGGGTTTGCCGGATCAACTGCCGATGCTTTTACCTTACTGGATCGCTTCGAAGAAAAGCTCAACGCCTATGGAGGAAATTTGAAACGTGCCTCCATTGAACTGGCTAAAGATTGGCGCACCGATCGGTACTTACGCAGACTGGAGGCCATGATGATAGCAGTAAATAAGGAAGAGGTATTGATTTTATCCGGAACAGGCGATGTACTGGAGCCAGAGAACGAAGTAGCGGCAATTGGTTCCGGAGCTATGTATGCGCAAGCAGCAGCACTTGCATTGAAGAAACATGCTCCACATTTGTCAGCAGAAGAAATTGTTCGCGAAAGCCTGAATATTGCAGCTGATATCTGTATCTACACCAACCATAACCTGCTGATCGAAAAACTTTACTAAGTTAGTATTACATCTACTCCGGTAGTCGATTGATAAGGTTAGGTGATTAAAAAATTATACCGTTTTATCGATAGCCCGGATAATCACACTACAAGATTCCCTGATCTGATCCATCGTAATGGTGAGGGGAGGAGCGATCCGGAAACTATTCGGGTGAGATAGAAACCAATAACAGATTATGCCTTCTTCTTTGGCAAATTGGACAATCTTGTTCACACGTTCCGCTGAATCAAAATCAACTGCAAACATTAACCCGATTCTCCTGATTTCGATAATCAACGGGTGTTTCAGTAAGTGTTCAAAAAGCTTTCCTTTTTCGTCTACTGTATCCAATATCTTTTCTTGCTCCAGTACTTCCAGAGTTGCCAGTGCCGAAGCACAACACACCGGGTTTCCGCCAAAGGTGGTAATGTGTCCGAGGGGTGGATCGTGGGTCAGATATTCCATCACTTCTTTGCGGGCAATAAACGCCCCGATGGGCAACCCTCCACCAAAGGCTTTGGCAATCGTAAGTACATCCGGTACAATTCCGAATTGCTCGAAGGCAAACAACGTACCGGTGCGGCCCATACCACATTGAAT
Organism: uncultured Roseivirgaceae bacterium; assembly: GCA_964501015.1. Classification (GTDB taxonomy): domain Bacteria; phylum Bacteroidota; class Bacteroidia; order Cytophagales; family Cyclobacteriaceae; genus UBA2336. The sequence goes on from CAZCRJ010000378.1 coordinate 2,164, forward strand.
CTCATCCAGAATAAGCATTGCGCCAACATCATTACACCGCTTGCGAACGGCTTTCATATACGCAACGGTAGGCACCCGTACACCCGCATCTCCCTGAATGGTTTCCATGATTACACACGCTGTTCTTTCCGTGATCTGCAGGATGTCATCCGCATTATTAAATTCTATGAAGCGTACATCGGGTAGTAACGGACGAAAGGCTGACTTTTTCGTTTCGTTACCGGAAACACTTAGTGATCCATGGGTGCTTCCATGATATGATTTTTTACACGAGATAATCTCCGTTCTGCCCGTATACCGTTTAGCCAGTTTAAGGGCTGCCTCATTTGCTTCAGTACCGGAATTAACAAAGTAGCAACAGTTTAATGACTCCGGAAGGAGCGATACCAGTTTGTGTGCTAAAGCATTAGAAGAGGATTGGATGTATTCTCCGAACACCATAACATGCAGGTGTTTGTCGAGTTGGTTTTTAATTGCCTGAAGTACATGCGGATGACGGTGTCCAATATTACTTACAGCGATACCTGAAATCAGATCGGTGTAGCGATTGCCTTCTGGTGAATAAAGGTAAAGGCCTTCTGCCCGTTCAATGGAAATCAGGTAGGGATGTTGTGTTGTCTGAGCCAGGTTGTTCAGAAAGATTTCAGTGTTGAAATTCATAGTGTAAAACTACATATGGAGCATACAACAAAAAAGCCCCAAAAATCGGGGCTTCTTTGCAGTATAATAGTTAGTTGGCTATTTACATATTCATGATCAGGGAAAAAAGAATGCCTATTGAAACTGTTCCGATCAGGAAGAGCACTCTTCTGAACCGGTGCACAATTCTGGATAACACATCAATACGTGCAGTTTCATTCATACCCGTCCCCGTTCTTATTGATCAAACAAATTTCACGAATAGCGTTGATAAAAACCCGACAGATTAGCCGAAAATCATACATTGGTAGCCTTGCACTTTGTGAGGAGATTTCAGCTAAACTGTAGCCTTTCTGACCATCAGTGCATTCGCGTCTTGAACAAAAATAAAGTAACCAGGTTTATTCCTGATGGGTAGATATGAAGACCTCAATTTCCGCCTGAAGGTTATGTGGCATTTTCTTGGACGAAGCAAGATGGGCAATAAACATGAACAGGTCACGAATAAGAACCTCAGAAAACCCCAGGCGTTGTGCATATAAGCTGGCCACTTCCAATTCAATATCCTCTACTACATTGTCGAGATAAATCAGGTAGGTAAGATGAAATAAAGATTCAATTTTTTCGCGGGGTTCGGTAAAGGAAAGCTGGGAAATATCCATGTTACTGATCACCAGATCTTCTTTATTCAAATCAAGTTGTAAACCCCACTTCAGCAGGCAGCGAAGATACTTGCTTTCAATGTTTTCGTGCTCCAGCAAAAATGCCAGAATATTGAAAAAACTTTTCTTAACAGCATCGTATTGTGTTGTGGTAATCTGTAGAGTCATGGGGCAACAGCGAGGGTTTAAGGTTTTTCAAGATCGCAATTAAT
>CAZCRJ010000379.1:0-1701 GCA_964501015.1 uncultured Roseivirgaceae bacterium
GATGATATTGAAGAGTTTGAGTTGGTTGGAGCCTATGAAGACGATAGAAATTATTGGGTCTATTACAGGCTTTCCAAAGAGCGCTACCGGCAAATAAAGGAGGAGCAAAAACGAAATGCTGTTACAGTCGCAACAGACTTTTTATTGAAAGCACGTGATGCAGAGAAACAACATGAGCGCTTACAGGCCCTTGGTTTTTATTTTCTGGCTTTACGAAGCATAGAGAAGTATCTGGGTGAAGCAATTCCTGTTCAGGTGGACGGTAGTGAAGTTTTATTAACCAATGAGGTTTATGCTTCTATAAAAACGTTGATCGGAAAAATTCAACTCCAGGTTAACCCCTCCGAAATGCACATCAGCAGGAGGTTGAATGGTAAAGATCAGTCTGTTGTCGCCTCGGCAATCTACACGGATACCAATTCAGCGGTTTCATTCCTTCCCTTGTCAGCTTCCTTTGAAAAGGGGCAGGGTGAAGTCTTCCCTGACTATAGAACTGATGTTCAGGGTGAAGCCCGTATCCTTCTGAGCAAGATAACCTCCCGTGAACTAGAACAAACAGTTAAGGTGAAACTTAACATGGACGCCCTGAGTGGTTCCAGTACTTCGCTTGTATATACCCATAAAGAGGCAACACTTAAAGAACCATCAGCACAAGTGTTGTTAAGCGTTCAGCGACCAGTAGTGTATCTGTCGTCATCAGAAAAATCATTGGGTATGAATAAATCCAATAACCAACTCGCGAACCGGTTGAAAGGCTTGTTAACCAGTAATGGATTCGACTTTACTACGAACAGTCGATCTGCAGACCTGGTGATGGAAATTGAGGCAGATTCAGAACGCGGTTCCGTTTCGGGAAGTATCTACATTACTTTCTTAACTGGGGTAATCCGCGTTTCAGATGCACGGGAAGGAAAGATTATCTATACAGCAACACTTGATCGTATTAAAGGGTATGGCCTTGACTACGATCGCTCAAGTCAGGATGCCTATAACAAAGCACTTGAGTCAATTGAAAAGGAGCACCTTAATGATCTGTTAGATAACGTATTGCAATAATCTAAATGGTTTCTTTAAATTGGTCTTATAATTGTATTGAACTTCACATAACCAAATAATTCACGATATGAAAAAGTTAACCTACTCTTCTCTACTCCTGTTCATCATGGCAAGTACGCTCATGATCGGCTGTAAGGGAAACAAAAAATTGCCAAAGGGCGAAACGGAAATAAACATTCCATGTTCCGGTCCGGATTATTTTACCAATAAAAATTTCTTCAGAGCAAATTCATTGGGCGAAAGCATGGACCTGGTTGCATCCAAGAAAAAGGCCATGGATAATGCGCGGGCCGAATTGGCCGCCAGCATTCAATCCACTGTAAAAACGGTAACGGATAATTATCTTGTTTCGCGTGAATTCAATAATAAAGAAGAACTGGAAGAACGGTTTGAACAGTTGAACAGAACAATTGTAAACCAGACCCTTTCAGGAATTAAAACAATCTGCGAAAAGCAAGTGAAGACCGATCAGGGAAATTTTAAAACCTATGTTGCTATAGAGCTTTCTGCGAGTGATATAGTTTCAAAATATCATGAAAGTCTTTCAAAGGAAGAACGATTGCGCATCGACTATGATTACGAAAAGTTCAAGGAAACCTTTGAAAAGGAAATGGATAAAATGAGCAACCGTTAATAACTCCCACC
>CAZCRJ010000379.1:1711-3653 GCA_964501015.1 uncultured Roseivirgaceae bacterium
GGCCTTTCGCCCCTGATATAAATCAGGCGTGAATCTGGAAATTACTGTAGGTGATTTCAGTGATTTTATGCATATTTCACTATCTAAAATAAATATGCCATGTTGAACATTTTAGTTCCGACTGATTTTTCAGAATTATCAAAGGTAGCTATCCGCTATGCCCTTAGTATGGCCAAAAAAATGGATGGTAAAGTTACGCTTCTCCATGTTGTGGATGTTGGGGAGCATGCCTCCAGTATGCGGTTGCGGTTGCACTCGCTCATTGATGAATTGGTAAAAATTGCCAAAGATGATTTTGAGCAATTGATGGAAGAAATGGAAAAATTCAACAAGACGGGTAAACCGGTTAAGTATAAGATAGAGCAGGGTACATCGTTTGTTGATACGGTATCCAACTTTGCCAAAAGAAACAGAACGAAAATCATTGTGATGGGGACCCATGGAGCATCTGGTTTAAAAAAGGTAGTCATGGGAAGTAATACGGTTTCGATGCTTGAAGCCAGTAATGTTCCTGTTCTTGCCGTACCAGCCGAAGCAACTTTTCAAGCCTTGAAATCCGTTGTGTATGCGACTGATTTAATTAATACGCAACAGGAAATGAAAGCGCTGTTAAAAATCATTGGGGAAGAGAAGCCGGTATTGCATATTATACATGTTTCTGCTGACCGCTCCGGATCACTGGAAGCGGAGGAAAAAATTGATAAAGTAGTGGCCAAAATCGGGTACAAAAATACCCTGGTTAGGGTGTTGGTAAATAAAGACCCGGTTCCTGCCATTAATGAATATGTTACCAATATCAGGGTTGATATGCTTATGATGTTCCCACATCAATACAGCTTTTTTGAGAAATTATTTAAGCGCAGCGTAACCAAACAATTGACATTCCAGAATAACGTACCGTTACTGGCATTCAAAGTGGATAAATAACCGGACTGTTAGAATTCAGCATTACCCGGAAAGCGCGGAAAGGGAATTACATCGCGTATGTTCGTCATGCCCGTAACAAACTGAATGAGGCGTTCAAAACCCAACCCAAAGCCGCTGTGAGGTGCTGATCCAAATTTGCGTAATTCAAGGTACCACCATAAATCCTTTTCCGGTAAGTTGAGTTCCTGTATGCGTCTTAGCAGATGATCATACCGTTCTTCACGTTGAGAGCCTCCTATGATTTCACCAATGCCCGGAAACAAAACATCCATTGCTGCCACTGTTTTACCATCTTCATTTAATCGCATATAAAACGATTTAATGGCAGCAGGATAATTATACAGAATAACTGGTTTCTTGAAATGCTTTTCAACCAGGAAGCGTTCGTGCTCTGATTGCAAATCAACACCCCATTGATCAATCAGAAACTGGAATTTTTTCTTTTTGTTTGGAGTTGAATTTCGTAAAATCTCGAATGCTTCTGAATAGGTTAACCGCTGGAATTCATTTTCTGCCACAAATTTCAGCCGGTCTAGCAGGCTAAGTTCACTTCGCTGATCCTGGGGCTTGCTCATGTCTTCTTCCTGGGCGCGTTTATTCAGAAAGTCAAGGTCTTCAGTACAATGGTCTAAAGCATATTGACAAAGGTATTTTAGAAAGGCCTCTGCCAGTTCCATAGTGTCATGGATAGTATAAAAGGCCATCTCTGGTTCGATCATCCAGAACTCCGCCAGGTGACGGGTGGTATTCGAATTTTCAGCACGGAATGTGGGCCCAAAAGTATAGGTTTCAGAAAGCGCCATGGCGTAGGTTTCCACTTCCAGTTGTCCGGAAACTGTTAGGTTGGTTTCCCGACCGAAGAAATCTTCTTTATGGTTAACATTACCGTGCTCATCACGCGGAGGGTTAGTAACATCAAGTGTTGTTACCTTAAACATGGCTCCGGCTCCCTCAGCATCCGATCCTGTTATAATTGGTGTATGGATATAATAAAAACCTTTGTCGTTAAAAAACT
>CAZCRJ010000380.1:0-3639 GCA_964501015.1 uncultured Roseivirgaceae bacterium
GGTTTTCAGCAGTCCCCGTTGATGTTAGCACGGTCGTCAAAACTTGCCGGTAACTCTCCTATACCCCCAATAAACCTTCGCCAATACACCCATTTTTAGGTCGCTATGCGAAGGTGCTTCCTCGTATTAAATTTAACCATACTCCTTAAGTATCAAATGGTGATGGTGTTTTTTGAAGGTGTGCTTTTTCTTGCGCTAACGCTCATACTTCACCACCATCTTCTGTATTCTGTCTTTTAATTGTTCGCTGGTGAGTTTATCGCGGCTTAAGCGGTCTACCATTATCGGAAAAGCAAAGGGTGTTGGTTTATCCGGGTAGGTGATGATGATCTTCTGGTGGTTGATGCGCTCAAGTGATTATCGGGATTTTTACCAGGCCCTTATGCTCTGAGAAGATATGGTTGATTAAAATAGTGCTTTTTAAACCATAGCTCGAAAGCGGGATCAAGAAATTCAAAGCCCCCATTCACCTCATGAATCATATCATTGTTGATCAGGATTGATTTGTTTTTACTGACATTTCTGGGCGTGCCCAATGCATACTCCTGCATTACTGATGCACTTGTAAAATGAGTTTCGCCTTTGCATATCGCTTTTAGCAGGTTGAGCTGGGTGGTGCTGATGATTTCTATTTCACGTTGATATAATGGCGAATTGGCATAGATTAACTCTGCGAGTGCACTATTTACCTCTGTAAGGGTGGCTTTTTTTGATGTTAGATTCCATGTGTAGTGCGCCAATTGCTGCACATACCAGGAATGGCTTTTCATTACCTGAGGAATTGTAGCTGCCACATGTGGGTCTATTTGCTTACCGGTACGTTTAAATCCTTCATATATAAAGACTTCCCACTTTTCGGCCTTAATCTTTTGCAGCATGATGATATCCCCAAAGCGGTAGAATGGTGCAGAAGAATTGTTAAATATTTCTGTCATCATGTTGCGCTTGCTTCCGTACAGGCAATAGGTTACCAATTTATGCCGCTGCCATTTTGCCCGTAGCTTTTTCTCGATGTTCAACGGGTCTTTAAATGAACCGATATTTTGAAACTCATCTAAGCAAATGATAAACTTCAAATTTTTCTTTACGGCAATGTTTTCTGGTAGATTTAGCACTTCATCACTGTTTTTGGAAAGCTCTTTCCAGTCAAACACCAGGCTGAAGTCTGTATATGGATCTATGCCAACACTTAATTTGGGTGTCAATTTTTTAAAAAAATCTTTGCCGCTACTCAGCCATTCCTGCCACCTTGAAGAAGATGCCTTTATCACTTCTCTGGCAAACGTTTCCAAAAATTCTTCCTCACTGCTGACGGAAAACAGGTCGATCACCACCACTTTCACATTTTTGTGCTTGTGCTGAATTTCGGCAACAACTCTTTCCACAAGCGATGATTTACCCCACCTGCGGGGAGAGATAATAGAGGTATTAATACCGTTAAGTAAATTGGAGCTGAGCTTTTTGATTTCGGCCTCCCGGTTAGTAAAAGCATGTGTGCTTACCGTTGAGCCATAAATAAACGGGGAATCTTTCATATTAATTTTATACTTATCGGTATAATACTTAAAGGTATAAATTATTTACTAATCCTATTCCATTCACTTTTCAAATTTTTACTGGCATTTATGTGTTCTTCACACCTGGTTATTTCAATGAAAAATGATGAATTACGAAATTGGTCCTTTACGCTTTCCACTATCCAGCGTTTAAGAATGATCTCCTCATCCGCAAGCATACAGTATATTCAGTTACGATTATTTTCTACCACTCTCTCCTACCCCACATACTTCACCACCATCTTCTGTATCCTATCTTTTAATTGTTCGCTGGTGAGTTTATCGCGGCTTAAGCGATCTACCATTATCGGAAAAGCAAACGGTGTTGGTTTGTCCGGGTGCATGATGATGATCTTCTGCTGGTTGATGCGCTCCAGTGCCCTGCGCAAGCGCACTTCTTCCAATTGAAAGTCCATCACTTCTTCATAGGCCTGGCGCAACAATAAATTGTGGGCCTCATAGTCGTGAAACACTTCAAAGAAAAGTTGTGATGATGACTGCAGATGACGGTCTTTAATGGGCTTGCCCGGGTAGCCTTTAAACACGAGCCCGGCAATGGAGGCAATGTCGCGGAATTTCCTGCGCGCCAATTCGGTATCGTTAATGCTGGCGTGGATGTCTTTGATCAGGTCTTCCGTTCCCAACACATTGGTTTCTACTGCCTCTTCTATCGGAATCGCCTGGTCGCTGAGCAGTTCAAAGCCATAGTCGTTCATGGCAATGGAAAACGTGATGGGTTTGATCCGCGCAATGCGGTAGGCTACCAGTGCGGCCATGCCCTCGTGTACAAAACGTCCTTCAAACGGATACATCACTACATGGTGGCCTTCATTGGTTTCAAAACACTCGATCAGAAATTCATGTTTGCCCGGCAAGGCGGAACGTGACCGCTGCAAGTCGAACAGGGGTTTTAAAAATTTAAGTTCACCATCGTGTTCTTTCCCCTGCACCACTTCTTCCAGTTTGTTGCGGATGAGTTCGCTTAGTTGCGATGACAACGGCATGCGTCCCCCCTGCCACGAGGGCACCAGTCCTGATTTGCGTTTGCTCTTCCGCACCTGTGCCTCCATGTCTTTGATGCGCACCAGCTCCAGCACCTGGCCGGCAAACCAGAAGGTATCGCCCGGGTTGAGGCGGGAGATAAAATATTCTTCAATGGTGCCCAGGTATTTTCCGGTAACGAATTTCACGTGCAAGGATGTATCGCTCACAATGGTTCCCATCGACAGGCGGTGGCGCATGGCAATTCTGCGGTCTTCCACTTTATATAGTCCATCTTTTTCAATGATCACCTTTCTGTATTCATCGTAGGCCTGGAGGGAGTCGCCACCGGTGGTGATGAAGTTGAGCAGCCACTCCCACTCGTCATCGCTTACACTATTGTAACTAAACGTACTGCGGATTTCAGATAGAATTTTATCGGGATAAAATCCATCGGAAACGGCCAGCGTAACCAGGTATTGGATCAGCACATCGAAGGAACGGATGTAGGGGATGCGCTCTTCCACAATGCCTTTATCAATCGCTTCGCGCAAGGCTGCGGCTTCGGTGAGTTCGAGTGAGTTGGTGGGCACAAAATAAATTCTGCTGGTGGCTCCGGGCTGGTGCCCGCTGCGCCCGGCACGTTGCATAAAGCGCGCAACTCCTTTCGGGCTCCCCACTTGTATTACTGTTTCCACCGGACTGAAGTCAACGCCCAGGTCGAGGCTGGAGGTGCAGACGACCACTTTTAATTTTCCATCGTATAGCTGGTCTTCCACCCAGTTGCGCATTTCCTTGCTGATGGATCCGTGGTGCATGGCCATCAGTCCGGAAAGTTCCGGTGCGGCATCCAGCATTTTCTGATACCAGATTTCTGCGAAGGAGCGGGTGTTGGTAAAGATGAGGGTGCTTGTGCTGCGTTTGACAATCGCGATTACTTTTTCCAGCAGGTGAATGCCCAGGTGCCCGGCCCAGGGCATGGTTTCTACGGAGTCAGGCAAGACGGAAAGCACTTCGATTTTCTTTTTTATATCGGCACGGATGAAGCCCCCCCCTCGCCCCCCCAAGGGGGGGACATGTTGAGGAGTGCCCAGTAAAATTT
>CAZCRJ010000381.1:0-3639 GCA_964501015.1 uncultured Roseivirgaceae bacterium
GGTCTATCTCTTCAACCTTATATACTTTCTTATCTGGTATGGGGGGCTACTATCATTATGTATTTTTTCTCTTTTATTGGAAAAGGGCCCACTGCATTTGTTTTCCATCCCATAATCCTTAAGAGGAGACGAGCACAAAACCGGAACATATTAATCAAATAAAACGCTGGCGTACTTTTCAGGATTGGAAAGCGCAACTGCCACTCCCCTGGATACGGATGAAAGCGCGTGCGCATCTAAATGTACCGTCAACTTAATTGTGCCTTCAAGCCGTTCTTTGAATCCCCGAAGCAGGGAACCACCACCGGTTAAGTAAATACCATTGGTATAGATATCAGCGGCCAGTTCGGGAGGACACGTTTCAAGCGTCTGCACAATCGCGCGTTCTATAGAAGCGACTGATTTTTCAAGAATTTCAGCTACTTCGCGATGGTCAATTTTATGCATGCTGGGAATTCCACTAACCATATCCTTTCCTTTTACCATCATGGGTTCAGGAACAGGATCAATGTTTACCGTGGCTGCACCTGTTCTGATTTTTACCTGCTCAGCAGTTTTCAGCCCTATTGCGACATTGTACTTTCTCCGGAAATAATCCTGAATATTCATGTCGAAGGTATCTCCGGCAATTTTTAGCGATTGAAAGGCAGCAATACCCGATAGGGAAATCACCACTATTTCCGTTATTCCTCCCCCGATATCGATAACCAACTTACCATCAGGCTCCTGAATATTAAGTCCCATGCCAATGGCAGCCGCCAGGGGTTCAAATACAAGGGAGCGCTTTCGCGGATTGAATTGGTCAATGGCATCCCGCAGTGCCCTTCGTTCCACTTCAGTTGTATTGTATGGTACACCGGAAATGATATGGTTATACCGTGTTAAGAATGAAGGTCCTCCATATGCATAATTTACCATTTCCCGTAACATGGTACTGGCAGAATTAAAATCTGCGATAACGCCTCCCTTCATAGGTTTAACTGGTGTTAATTCTTCAGGCGCTTTTTCTAGCATTTCGAAGGCTTTCGCACCAATTGCCTTCACGGTATGGTTTTCTGTATTGAAAACAATACAGGACGGTTGAGCTAACAGTACCTTTTCCCGATCGGCAACCAATGTATTGGTATTACCAAGGTCGATGGCGAAACTTTTATTTTTCAGGTAGTTGATCATGGGCTGGAAAATTACATCAATCCCGTTGATATAAAAATGCCTTACAACAGGAATGGTACCTTCCCATTAAAATGCCGTGTATGAAATTGAACGCTTTCTGTAACATTCCGTCATAAAGATCACTCTATCACTCTTTTTATATCTATCCGCAACATTGCAAATAGCTGTTTTACAAAAACTTATAAACACTAAATTCCTGCACATGAGTGACATTGTGTTCAAGGATTAAAGTAGGAATACCATACTTATTTTATAAAAAGTCGGTTATCTTTCCGCTTGAATTAGTGTATGAAATTACATTCGATTAAAGGGCTGCTCAGCCGGATTGAACTTCAGCAAGAAAAACAAAAAGATTACCGCAATGTGGTTATTCTCCAGGTGCTTATCATCACACTAGGTCTGCTCTCCTATGGACCGCTATTGGAAGACAGTACAAGCTCAACCTCCAAATTTCTTATTACGTTATTCTCTGGTTTCGGAGTGCTGTATGCCTTTTTATTGTGGGACTTGTTGAGGAATTTCACCGGTAACAGAATACTTATCGTAACCATTCTTTCAGTACTGGTAGGCATTTCGATCTTCGGCATCCTGATTGAGTTCCCCTATTACAAAATCCTGGAAGTAGAAAACCGGCAGGGTTCCCTCCTGGTAATCCACGGCTTACTTTTTCCTGTTGAAATAACGGTAATTGGTTATGCTATAAAGGATATCTTTATGGGTCAGTATTATACACCGGATAAGCTATGGGGTTCTGCTTGCGTATTTTTAATGATCGGCATTTCATTTGGGAGTCTTTACGATTTAATTTGTATTGCCAATCCGGGAAGTCTTGGTGTTGATATTGAATTAGGGCTTCCGAATTATTCGGAATGTGTATCCTACTCGTTTCATGTGCTTGGTGGTATTGATACCGATTACCCGGATGCGAATAAACTGATTAAAAATATAAGCGTGATTGAGGCTGTTTGGGGAAACTTATTTACGGTATTAATCATTGGTAAGCTCATGATCCTTCCGAAGGCACCGGAACATTCAGACTATATAAAAAAATAAAATAAACTAATCGATATGAACAACCGTAAACTTTTACCATTCATTATTCTGGGAGTAATTGCCCTTTTTATTATTGCAGGAATTTCTTCCAGCTTATTTTACACCGTGCAGGCTGATGAGCGTGCCGTTATCTTTTACAAATTTGGTCAGGGTCTTGACAAAGACCACATCATGCAACCCGGGTTTCACATGAAAGCCCCGTGGAATGAAGTATACATTTACCCGGTACGCGAAACTTCCGCAGACGAGAATATGGATGTGTTGGACAGCAACGGACTTTCCATTCATGTGGAAGTTTCAGTGCGCTTCCACCCCGTACCAGATAAAATCGGCTACATCCATGAAAAATTCAACCGCGGATATGTTAACGTTTTAGTAATCCCAGAAATGCGTTCTGTGGTTCGCCAGATTATGGGTCGCTATTCGGCAGAAGAAATCTATTCCACCAAACGGGCTGAAGTTGAAGCCACCATCAAAACCGAGTCTGAAAAAATCCTGGGCGAAAACAATGTAAGCATGGTAGCCCTGCTTATCCGCTCCATCCAATTACCTGAACAAATTAAAATTGCCATTCAGAATAAACTTCAGCAGGAACAGGAAGCTTTAGCATACCGGTTCAGGCTTGATAAGGAAAAAAGTGAAGCTGAACGCAAGCGCATTGCTGCAGAAGGTGAGTCGGCTGCAAACAATATTATCAACAACAGTCTTACCGATAAACTGCTTAAAATGCGGGGCATTGAAGCTACCCTGGAACTGGCCAAATCACCCAATACAAAAGTGATTGTTGTTGGGGGTGGAAAAGATGGCGGATTACCCCTTATCCTTGGAGGAAATTAAATCCCGAAAATGAATCAGAAGCTACCATCTGTTAGGGTAAAACCCCTTATATTTAAACTGTAAACTTTATATCTTGAATTATGTCAAAAACAGTAGAATTAATCATTGATGGGAAGTCCTATACGTTTCCAGTAATCGAAGGTTCTGAAAATGAATTAGCTATAGATATCAGTGATCTCAGAGATAAAACCGGTTATGTTACATTAGATGTAGGCTATAAAAATACTGGGGCAACTAAGAGTGCAATAACATTCCTTGATGGTGAAAAGGGAATACTTCATTACCGGGGATATGCTATTGAAGACCTGGCAGAAAAATCAAACTTTCTGGAAGTAGCATATTTACTGATTTATGGCGAATTACCCACTGAAGCTGAATACCAGAAATGGAATAGTGACATCACCAGGCGTACACTCGTCCATGAAGATATCAAGATGATCCTGGATGGATTTCCTTCAACTTCCCATCCGATGGGGGTATTATCATCACTTTTTTGTGCTCAAACAGCATTTTACCCTGAGTCACTAAATCCAAACCGACCGCCCGATGGAATCTATTTAAGCATTCTGCGGTCCA
>CAZCRJ010000382.1:0-3637 GCA_964501015.1 uncultured Roseivirgaceae bacterium
ATACGCAGAAAAACAATTTACTTACCCAACTTGCCTAAATCGTTTGACGGTATTCGTATCGGACAGCTTTCGGATATTCACTCGGGAAGTTTTTTTAGCCGAACGGCTGTAAAAGGCGGAGTGGAAATGTTCTTAAACGAAAAGCCTGATTTAATATTTTTTACAGGTGATTTGGTGAACAATAAATCCAGTGAGGTAGAGGAATATATCGATGTGTTCAACAAGTTGAAAGCACCGCTCGGTGTGTATTCGGTTACAGGAAACCACGACTACGGAGATTACACATCATGGTCAACAACTCAAGCAAAGCGGAAAAACTTTGAAGATTTGATACTAGCCCATAAGCAAATGGGTTTTGATCTTTTGATGAATGAAAACCGGATGATCACCCAGGGAGGTGAATCGCTGGCAATATTGGGGATTGAAAACTGGGGTGCGGGTAGATTTACCAAATACGGAAAACTTGATCAGGCCTATGCCGGTACAGATGAAGCGGCAGTGAAACTATTGCTTTCTCATGATCCGAGCCACTGGGATGCACAAGTGCGTAAAGACTATCAAGACATTGATATTTCATTTGCAGGACACACCCATGGATTTCAATTTGGAGTGGAGATCGGTGATTTTAAATGGAGCCCTTCGCAATATGTTTACAAGCAATGGGCTGATTTATATCAGGAAGATAACCAGTACTTGTATGTAAATCGAGGGTTTGGGTATATTGGCTACCCCGGCAGAATAGGAATACCGCCTGAACTTACCATCATTGAATTAAAAAGAGGGTAGTGTTGAAATAAATGTTTACTTCAGAAATAAAAAAGCCCTGACTCACATCAGGGCTTGGTACCGGTATCTGAAAATCTTAATATCCGTCTTTATTAAAATTTCTTTTGAATCCGCCTCCACCACGGTTGCCTCCGCCACTTCGGGGGGCATCAGTGCGCGGTCGGGCTTCATTTACAACAAGGTTTTTACCCATGAAGTCAGCACCGTTAAGTGCTGTGATGGCTTGTTGTGCGGCAGCATCGTCACTCATTTCAACGAAGCCAAATCCTCGGCTACGTTGCGTAAACTTGTCCATGATGATCTTAGCCGAGCTAACTTCACCGTACTCTTCAAATAACCCCTTCAATTCTGCTTCCGTTGCTTTAAAAGGGATGTTGGCAACATAAATGTTCATTTGTTTTACTGATAAAGTGAATAATTAAACTTTGATTGAGGTAAAGTATTGAACCTAATTGGAGGACAAGCCTACATAGCATTCAAATCGAATTCTCAATCACTTAAGTAAATGTAGGAATAATAGTTTCAAGTTCCATAATTCAGCTTTAAAGTTCTGCTAGCGAGTTTTGTTCTTTATTCTGGTCACTGGAGCATCCGAACACCCCTTAACTGGTATGATCGGCAACAATTACCCATTTTCCATTGATTTTACGCCAGAATAATGTGAAATGGCCACTTGGTTCATCCGTCATACGCTTCAGGTGATACTTGCCAATCATGAAGGCAGCATCCAGTGAAACCAGGTCGAGGGTTATGATTGTAAAGGTTAGTTTTCCCATGGCTTCCGGTGTCGGATAATTTTTTTTGTAATTTGTAAGCGTTGTTTGCCAGCCATAAGTCACGCCATTCTTCCCAATGATTTTCAAGCTATCCGTTTTCCATTATCAATTAATAAACGCCTCCAGGTTATGCGCGTTCCAGGCATTTTGTTGTTCCTCCATAACGGCCTTAATTTGATGTCGATCATTGCTTTTAGATTGTGCAAATAAACCAACGGGAATGAGCAGTAGAATGAAAAACGTATTCATAAAAATGGGATTGGTGAATTGATTGAATGGGCAAATGATGGTTTGAAATAATGATATGGTTAAACAAAGTTGTGATTTTTCCGGTTAGCGTTTTTTACGAAAAATGGCCCAGAATATCACAACAAAGATTATCCCCCCAATACAGAGTACAACTAGTACTTCCGGTGTAATTTGATTTGCTGCATGCATGGACTATAGAGATTATACTATTTTTTTGACCTCCAAAATACTGATGGTTTTAAAACCTTATCCGCATCTGCAATTTAACATCATTTCTTGTATCGCCATCAGTGGTATCCGGGCCACTGCCTATGGTATCCCGATCGGTAAAGCGGGTGTGGGAATACCGTAGCCATACTGTCATTTTTCGCGTGGCATTATATTGCAGCAACAGGTAATTGCGGATTCCGTTTCCGGACAAGGCAGGCATGGAATACACCAGCCACATGTCGCGCTCATAAACATATTGCCGGTTATCAAAGTCATCTGTATCGAACAAGGCGTACCGCGCGGTAGCCGAAAATCTACCCAGGTCAACACTGATATCTTGTACTACAATCATTCCGCTTGTTGTTTTTCCGTTAAAGGTATAGGTACTGAACTGTGCCCGGCTTTTGAACCGCAATCGCTGACCGGTTCCATAATCACAGTTGATCCAGAAATTTCGTTTGATACCATTGTCAGTAGGGTAAAGATTGCTTTCCGGGCTGGAGACATTACGAATTTTTGATTCTTCTCTAACCTGTGCAAAGAGCAATACCTGGCGGGAGGGTTGATACGTAAATCTGAATAAAAACTCATGCCCATCAGAAGGGGCATATCCTCTGTACCGGAGCCATGGAAAACGAAACAAATCAGCATAGCCTGCAAGACTGTATTTTCTGCTCCACCTATATTTCCACCCCCAGTACATGCCGCGTTCATTTTGGGGTAGTGTGCTTTCCGAAAACGCATTGGAATATATACTGTAAAAATCTTTTTGATAATGCCGGTAATGAAAGGCAACATCGAGTTGTGGTGTAATACTGCCCAGGATTCCGGTTGTAATTCCATATCCCCCTGAAAGGGATTTTCCAGCTTCAGAAAAGAATGTGAAATTCTTTAAATTATAATTTAAAAAACCACCAATATTAGAAAGGCTGCTGCCGGAGAATGAAAATTGATTATAGGGTTGTGGATTCCTTTGGATGGGCTTGTCATAGGTAAGTTGAGTATACACTATGCCGGCATCCAATCCTTGTTTACGATAATTGAGCACAAATCCATGCTGTTGCTCATGAATAGTTTTTCTTCTGCTTAATTCAGATGCGTTTCTGTGAAGTCCGGTATTTTGGAGGGCCGATGCAAAAACATCCTCTTCGGAATTACCCGCCAGGGTAGCATCACGCCAGGCAT
The DNA here is from genome assembly GCA_964501015.1 of uncultured Roseivirgaceae bacterium. GTDB lineage: Bacteria > Bacteroidota > Bacteroidia > Cytophagales > Cyclobacteriaceae > UBA2336. Next base: position 3,207 of record CAZCRJ010000382.1, read on the forward strand.
TGGAGTAAAAGCCGGACAGGTAAATGTTTTTATGAAGTTCATACGTTAATGCTGCGCCTCGTAAATATCCGGTTTCATTAATGGAGGTATAGGGCATAAACCCAAGGTTACTTCTTCGGATAGTAGTAATCGTTTCTCCCCCTTTTCCAAATCCGAAATTACTTCCCATAAGCAGTCCTTGTCCGAATTGCGACTGATAATCGCCAACAATCAGGTTTTTAATTTTTCCCTTATTGAGCACCTGCCCATGGAAGGAGACGTAATCAAAGCCATATTGTTTTTGTGATGGGTTCCAGGTAATCTGTTCACCCGCATCCTTTTCTACGGTTACACCCATGCTGTAATCCCCTGATCGGCTTGACCGAATACGCATATACAATTTGTCGTCACTTCCGGTAAACTGCTGATTCGCGCTAACCTGATCGGTAAAT
>CAZCRJ010000383.1:0-3632 GCA_964501015.1 uncultured Roseivirgaceae bacterium
GAGTGAGTCTGTTTTGATTGCCCTGTTCTCATGCCTGCTCGCCCTTGGTTTAGGGTATTTTGGGTTAACATGGCTTAATAGTTTTACCGGTAAATCCATTATCTATTTTGGCCAGCCCGTTATTATCATGTTGATGGTGACTGGATCAATTGGAGTTGGATTATTGGCAGGGCTTTATCCTGCTGCTATCCTATCTGGATTTAAGCCGGCCGTTATCTTAAAGGGAAAACAATCGGGTGGAAAACCTTTCCTACGCAGGGCCTTGGTGGTGGTGCAGTTTGCGATTTCCATTGTGTTGATTATTGCGACCGGAGTAATTTTCAGCCAACTTCAGTACCTGAATAATAAAGATCTCGGGTATGCCAAAGATCAGGTTATTACGCTACCATACTACAATCAACTAACTACTAACTACGATGCATTTTACAATGCGTTGACGGAACACTCGGCTATTAAAAATTCAGGACGTTCCTCACGCATTCCAACAGGCCGGTTACTCGATTCCATGGGCGCACAAATGCGTCAAGGTGATTCTTTACAAAACGTGGGGATCCGAATTGCCTACATTCGGGTAGATCATACTTTTTTTGACACGTATTCAATACCTCTGGTAGCCGGGAGAAATTTTTCGAAGAACGTACGCACCGATGACTCGCTTGCATATGTTGTAAATGAAACAACCGCACGGGCTTTAGGCATAGACGACCCGGCAACACTTGTTGATCAGGAGTTTTTATATGGTGGTGTAACGGGAAAAATTATTGGCGTGGTTAAGGATTTTCATTTTGAATCACTCCATCAAACGATAAATCCTATGATTTTTTTAATACGCCAACCTAACTACAATAATCTATCGGTGCAGGTAGCAGGTAGTAATTTTCAGGAAGGTTTGAACCACATTGAAAAAGTATGGCGTGAATTTATGCCGAACCAGTTGTTCGAATTCACCTTTATGAACGAACGGTACAACAACCTTTATCAAAATGAAATGAAGCAAAGTCAACTGTTTACAGGCTTCTCCCTGTTGGCTATCTTCATTGCATGTCTTGGATTGTTCGGTTTAGCTACGTTCAATACCTTGCAACGGGTAAAAGAAATAGGTATCCGCAAGGTTCTGGGCGCATCTATTCCCAGCATACTCACTTTGCTCTCACGTGAAATTATTGTGTTGGTTATTGTTGCCAATGCTATTGCGTGGCCGGTGGCCTGGTACTTCATGGAGAAATGGCTTAGCAGTTTTGCTTACCATATCAACATGAATGTTTTGCTCTACCTGCTGGCTGCTGTAGTGGCCATATTGATCGCCATCCTTACGGTTGGTTCGCAAACACTTAAAGCGGCCATGACCAACCCGGCTAATACCCTGCGGTATGAATAGTTGTTCGTGTCGGATTCCGTAATTACTTTTTCATGTACTTCCAGTTGCGTGGTTTACCTTCGGCAAGCCATTCGATAGCTTGTTCGATTCGCTTATCGCGGGTGACTTCGGTTTTGGCTTCGGTGATCCATTCGATGTATTCGCGCTGATGCGAAGGACTAAATCCCTCGAATGTAGAAATTGCTGCATCATTTGATGCCAATGCTTTTTTAAAGTATGGTGGCAAGGCTAGATGCTTTTTAACCACCGGTTTTTTCTTTTCCACCTTAATGCCCTTCTCATTCAGTTTAGCGGCCTCGCGGATGTTTTTAAGTATCCGGGCATCAGTGGGCAAATCGTTCATACTGGTAAGTTTGCCCATGTGCCCCATCGCTACTTCTGATTTTGCGTTTACTTGCAGCGACTTATCCGACATAAGAGATGCTTTCCAGAAACCAAACACACAATGCTTTTTAAAGGAAGCCATGTTGCACATTATGCCCTTGTATTCGAATACCGGAAATCCCCATTTGATATTCTCTTCCACTTGTGGACAGGCCTTGTGTACAAGGTTGCGGAGGTGTGTTAGAATGGGTTGTGCGAACGGTTCGGCTTTGGCGATATAGGCATCCACACGTGTATCATATTTTCCCATAGTGCTTCCGTTTTAAAGAATCAAATTTTACTTAAATTCACAGTACAAAGCAAAATATGCATTTAGATGCATTTTTTGATCGGAAAGTTGGCGGAATTCTGACGCGCGAGTAGGATTTTCCTTCTGAGTAATGACTTGAAAATCATCAAACCGGTGTGTATTTGCTAATACGACAGGTGATTATAGAAGAATAAGGATTTAGGAGTTCCGAATGCATTGTTACACTTAAATTTCGTGAATTATGGCAGCCCCACTTACAAAAACCATATCACTCGAACCGGTTACTCATCGCAAGAAAGCATGTATTGCCATACGGTACCCGTTTGATAAGGCATTAAATAACCTTGCGCGCACAATACCTGGTTCTACTTTTAGTATAACCATGAAGTGTTGGTATGTGGAAAATCATTCTGGCAGTATTGACGAAATAGTGAAAGCATTTAAGCACACAGCCAGGGTAGAGATGACCTTGCTGAAGAAAATGCAACCGGTGGCCAAAATTAATACTGAACGGGGTGTAGTAGCTCATGTACCCACTGTGTCAGCTGACTACATTGCGGAAGTGCAAGCTTTTGCGTTGGAGTTGATGCGAAAGAAATTAAAGACCCGTAATTACAGTCCGTCTACCCAGAAAACCTATATCGATCAATTCAAATTATTTATACACTTTTTCCCGAACAGTCATCCTGAAGATTTAGGACGAGCGGAAATTGAACATTACATCATGCATTGTATTGAGAAAAAGAAAGTAAGTCCATCCACGCAAAACCAGGTAATTAATGCCATCAAGTTTTTTTATGAGAAAGTGCTAAAGCAGGAGCGAAAAACCTATGACCTTGACCGGCCCATGAAAGAAACTGCGCTGCCTGAAGTACTTAGCCAGGAAGAAGTGATACAGATTTTTGAGGCAATCAGCAACACGAAACATCGGCTAATGCTCATGATCGTGTATGCTTCGGGATTACGGAGAAGCGAATTATTAAATTTACAGGTAGGTGATGTTGACCTTGACCGATGTGTTGTTTTTATACGCAGGGGTAAGGGGAAGAAAGACCGGCAGAGTATAATGGCGCAAAGTCTGATACCCGCGGTGCAGGATTATCTTGATCAATACAAACCCAACTATTGGTTATTTGAAGGACGGCAGAGGGAGCGATACAGTGCCTCTAGCTTACAAGCTATTTTGAAGAGGGCAGCAGAAAAGGCGGGTATAAAAAAAAGAGTTAGGCTTCATATGTTGCGGCACTCATTCGCAACCCATTTACTGGAATCAGGCACCTCGACCCGGTATATTCAGGAATTGTTGGGGCACGAGTCGCCTAAAACCACTGAACTTTATGCCCAGGTTACCCGCTTTGGCATAGACAAAATCCAGAGTCCGCTGGATCAGATAGCCTCTTCTAAAAAGTTACGCGGGGATGCGAAATGAGCAATTGCACAAAAAATATATCCTCCAAAACAAGCTGGATTAGTGGTTTTTGGGGGTAAATCTTGATCTGTCGCCATATATGAAATATATTCAATACACAAACACAGGTGTTGGTGGCAATGTGGCCTCGGACAATGACGACACGACCCAATAATGAAGACTGATTCTGAAGAAAGGTTTGACAAGATTAT
>CAZCRJ010000384.1:0-3623 GCA_964501015.1 uncultured Roseivirgaceae bacterium
TGATGCACAGGTTGTAGGTGTGGAGAGTCGTACCTCTTCACCCGTTCGCATTCCGCGCGATGTCGATACATTGGAACATCCGCAGGTAAAGGGACTTTTTCCGTGTGGCGAAGGGGCAGGGTATGCGGGTGGTATTGTTTCGGCTGCCATGGATGGTGAACGTTGTGCAGAAGCTGTTATGAAGAAATTAAACGTTGGAATTCCACAGGAAAAATTATGAAGACTGTAATTGTAGGTGCTACTACCAATACTTCCCGCTATGCCTACATGGCGGCCAGTATGCTGGATGAGTATAACCATGAGTTTGTGCCGTTGGGCATCAAAAAAGGGGAAGTTTTTGGGAAGAACATTATGGATATACGGGAAGCACCATCAATCGCTGATGTGGATACCATAACATTATACATCGGGCCACAGCATCAGCCGGAATATTATGAGTACCTCATCGGGTTAAAACCGAGAAGGATCATCTTCAATCCAGGCACGGAAAATCCTGAATTTGAAAGCCTATTGGTACAGCATCAAATTGAGCCCATAGAAGCCTGCACGTTGGTAATGTTACGTACCGGTCAGTACTGATCACCGCACAGGTACATTATCTTTCTGAAGGGCAATAACGTTTACACAAACAATTTTCCAGGCACCGTTTATTTTTTCCATTACGCGCACTTCTGCCTGTGGGGGTCGGATGCTGTCGTCACTGACGTGCTGTGTAAACCGGATGTAGGCCATGTTCCCCATAATGTTGATATGATGCCATTCACGGATGATTTTTGCAGTAGACGGTTTCGATGTTTTAAAATAGCTGGCAAAGCCTTCGGAAATCTCCTTCCAGCCGGAAAAGGAGTTTACATCGGTAGTGTCGGCAAATGACCAGAATGCGTAAGGCTCATGAACCCAGTAACCGGACCATGTTTTTTCATCGATCTCAAAGAAGGCTTTGGTTTCTTTTTCGATGATGGATTTGATTACCTCTTCATCGTTGGCAGCGGATGAAGCAGGCATATCTTTTTTTTTCTGACTGAAGGCAAGGGTTGACATCAGCAGAATCAATATAAGGAGTGTTACTTTACCAGGCATGAGTACAGAAGTTTGGTGGTTATTGATATAGAATCGACAAAATGCCGTTTTAAACTTCACCAGGAGCATTAAGAACAGCCGGAAATTCCAGCATCCATTCGGCTATTCGCGTGATAATGTTTTGGTGTACGCCAACAACGCTGAAGCTGACAACCACGTAAAGGAGCACAAAATCGAGTTTCCGGGCGGGTAGTTTCATAACGGTATTGGTTTAGGCGTAATTAAGGTAGGAAGATTTAATTTGAATTCAAACAGGACCAGACAGTATGATTAAAATCATGAAAAAGTTAATAAAGAACTGTTACTTTTCTATATCTAAACCCAATCCTTATGCTAACCACTGAACGATTACTCAACTTGAAAAAACTTCTGGCTACCCCTGGAAAAAAATTTGCCCTTAAAAATTTCGACACCAAGTATACCGGCAAAGAACTTACTCGTAAGGATGCGGAGACGTTGCTGGACATGGGCCGCAAACAACTGGCAGAAATTCAGGATAAATTATATGCGCACAATCAATACAGTGTGCTCATCATCTTCCAGGCGATGGATGCTGCCGGAAAGGATGGCGCAGTGAAGCACATCATGTCAGGATTTAATCCATTGGGCGTAAAAGTGTACAGCTTCAAAGCTCCGAACTCCCATGAGCTGGATCACGATTACTTCTGGCGTCATAACCTGGCCTTGCCGGCACGCGGAGAGATTGCCATTCATAACCGTTCGCATTACGAAAACGTGTTGGCCACCAAAGTGCATCCTGAATGGATATTGAATGAGAACATTCCGGACGTTAATTCATTGAAAGACATCAACAAAGATTTTTGGGCGAAGCGCTACAAGCAAATCAACCGATTTGAAAAAAACCTGGCACAGAATGGTACTATCATCCTGAAGTTCTTTCTTAACATTTCCAAGAAGGAGCAGAAGAAACGATTTCTTGAACGCATCGATGATCCTTCCAAGAACTGGAAGTTCTCCCTTTCCGACTTAAAAGAACGGGCCTATTGGGATGATTACCAAAAGGCATTTGAAGAAGCGATCAGCAACACCTCAAAGTCGCACGCACCATGGTATATTATTCCGGCCGATGATAAGTGGTTTGCCCGGCTGGCCATTGCCTCGGTGATTTACCGGGAGTTTGGGAAGTTGAAACTGAGGTATCCGGAGGTTACGGATACACAAAAAGCAGAACTTCAGAAGGCGCGCCTTCACCTGATGGCGGAGAACGGAGCTGTAGAAAAAAAGAAAACAAAGAAAGCCCCAAAGAAATCCGTCAAGGATAAAAAAACCGTCACGAAAAAAACTGAGCCGATTGTAGTAAAGGGTGAAGAATAAATACCTGAAGCGAATGTAGTTCAGTTGTCTAGTTCTTTTTCAAGGGTGTTCAGGTGAACAATGGTTCCCTTGCTTCGCAGAATTTCTGTGATCTTCAGGATGGTTTCTGTGTCTTCCCACGGATTATCAACCAGGGCAAAGATCAATAGCTTTGAAAAGGTGCTGAGTTCAATTGGTAACACACGTAAATTGTTGCGGGAGATATCAAGGTTTTCCAGATTGGTCAGGTTCAGCAGTGCATACGGAAAGGTGGTAAAGCTATTTCCATTCATGCGCAGTACCCGGAGGTTTGTGAGTGCTCCGATGCTTTTGGGAAAGTACCGCAGGGTATTATTGGAAATGTATAACTCCTGCAGGGCAATGAGTTGATCCAAATCTTCAGGCAGCGCAGTTAGCAAATTATTAGACAAGTAAAGGGTTTCCAGGTTTCGCCAGTTCTCAAGTGGAATGGTGATTGACGTTAGCTGGTTATAATACAGATCAATTAACTTAAGTTTTTTCAAGTTCGCCATACCGGGCGAGAGTTCCGTAAGTTTACAATTGTAAAAAGACACTTCTTCCAGTTCAGTCAACTGCCCGATGGCATCATCCACTATTGTAACGGGATTGTTGCTCAGCACTAATTTTTTCAGTTCAGGAAATGACGCTATCTGCTGGGGCACAGCGGTGATCTTGTTGTTGATCAGGTTGAGTTCCTGAAGCGGAACTTTTTTTGTGCGCAGGTCCGTAAGCGTAATCTGGTTGCCAATGAGGAGAAGTTTTTTCAGATTTTTGTTTTTGTAGATGTCGGGCATGGCGCTTAGCGCGATGTTTCCGGAAAGGTCCAGAGCCTCCAAGGCCACTAATTTCCTATAGGTACGCGGAAGGTGTTTTGCTTCAACACCTCGGATCATGAGTTCTTTCGTGACCGAATTTTTTCCGAAGCGTAACCGTCCGTTGGGTTTGTTGTTAAACACATAAATCGTTTTTAACGAGGTGAGGGCATTCAGTTTTTTGGGAAATCGTCTGATGGAAGTATTGACCAATTCCAATTCTTCAAGATGAATGCATTCATAGAGTGATGCCGGAAGTTTTTTAACAGATGGATTGCTGATGCTGAGCGCTGTAACCGTTCGTGTATCTACTTCCCCGCGTTCTACGGCTTCGAAATCAGTAAAGGATTCCTTGGGTTTAAAGATCGTCCTGAAGCCAATAATTTTTGCCCGTAG
>CAZCRJ010000385.1:0-3623 GCA_964501015.1 uncultured Roseivirgaceae bacterium
GTAAAGCCCAGATGATTGAACATCAGCTGCTGGGTTTTGCGGTCGTGTATACGAATGGATCCTCCACCAATTTCACTTCCGTTCAGTACCATGTCATAGGCATTGGCGCGTACCTTTCCCGGATCGGTATCCAGTAAGGGAATATCTTCTGGCTTGGGTGAGGTAAACGGATGGTGCATGGCGTGGTACCTCTTGGTTTCTTCATTCCATTCCAGTAAGGGAAAGTCGATTACCCACAGGGCGCTAAAAGAATTTTTGTCACGCAAGCCAAGTTTTTCGCCCATCAGCAACCGCAGTTCATTTAATTGTTTTCGGGTCGTATAGGTTTCCCCTGCCATGATCAGCAGCAAGTCACCCGGCTTCGCATTGCATGCCTGTGCCCATTGCTGTAATTCTTCCTGGCCATAAAATTTATCAACGGATGATTTGAAGGTACCATCAGTTTTGCACTGAACGTAAACCAATCCTTTCGCGCCAACCTGCGGGCGCTTCACATAATCGGTAAGTTCATCAATTTGCTTGCGGGTATAGTCTGCACAGCCTGAAGCATTGATGGCCACCACAAGTTCTGCGCTGTCAAATACTACAAAGTTTTTCCCGGATGTCAGGTCTGCACTTTCACCTTTAAGTTCGGTGAATTTCATATCGAACCGTGTATCGGGTTTATCCGATCCGTAATACTTCATCGCATGATCGTAGGTCATACGCGGTACGGATGGAAGGTCGATTCCCTTTACGGTTTTAAACAAGTGACGGATTAAACCTTCGAATGTAGACAAGATATCTTCCTGTGTGATGAAAGCCATCTCGCAGTCGATTTGGGTAAACTCCGGCTGACGGTCGGCACGAAGGTCTTCATCTCTGAAACATTTTACGATCTGGTAATACCGGTCAAACCCGGAAACCATCAGCAACTGCTTGAAGGTTTGTGGCGATTGTGGCAGGGCATAGAACTCACCGTTGTGTACGCGGGAGGGCACAACAAAGTCGCGCGCACCTTCCGGTGTTGATTTTATTAATACAGGCGTTTCAACTTCAATGAAATTCAGGCGGTCAAGATACGTGCGGGTTTGCTGTGCCATCTTGTGGCGGAGTAGTAGACTTTCGCGCACAGGATTTCTACGCAAATCCAGGTAGCGGTATTTCATGCGCAACTCATCTCCACCATCGGTATCATCTTCAATGGTAAACGGAGGCGTTTTGGATGCATTGAGGATGATCAATTGGGTCACTTTCACTTCCACATCACCAGTAGGCATTTTATCATTTTTAGACAGCCGTTCAATTACTGTTCCGCTGACCTGGACCACGAATTCGCGGCCAAGGTTTTTGGCGGCAGCGATCAAGCTGGCTTCGGTATTACTTTCATCGAAAATCAATTGCGTTATGCCGTAGCGATCGCGCAAATCGATCCAGAGTAATCCGCCTTTGTCGCGGAGGCGCTGTACCCACCCCGAAAGGGTTACAGGTTGGTTAACATGTGATATTCTTAGTTCTCCGCAAGTATGTGTTCGTAGCATGAGTGTTTTCCTTAATTTTATACGATTATTGCCACCGTAGCGTTAGTATTCATCGGTTGGCGAACGCGAATTTAACAATACTTTTAGTCAGGCGGTTACGGATAAAAAATAATAGCAAGTTTATGATACGTGTGTGGATCATCCTGGTATCCTTTAGTTTTAGCTCTTTCGATTCGTACACCCGACTGGTGCGGGTAAAGATTAATGATGAATTATCTGTTATGCTACCCAAGGAGTTCAAACCCATGGATGAGATGGATTTTTCACAGCGCTATCCTTCCGTGCGCAGGCCCGTTGCAGCCTACACGAACTATGAACGCCAGGTGGATTTCAGTGTGAATATATCAGCTTCCCAATGGCCAGATGCCAACCTGGAAATGGCTCAGAAATTCTTTAAAGCAAGCCTTTTTAACCTGTTCGACAACGTTGATCTTATTCAGGAAGGAATTCATGAGGTGCATGGCAAGCGATTCATCTTTTTTGAATTTGAATCGCGTATGCGGGGTAACCAGATGCAGCTATCGCAACAGGAGCCGGTTTTAATCTATACCTACATCCAGTACCTGGTAGAGCCTTCCCGCACGCTAGTGTTTTCCTTTAATTGTCCACGCAGATTGCGCACGGAGTGGCAGGAAACTGCGCACACAATGATGACCAGCATTAAAATGAAAAAATGAGGTACTTTGCAGCATACTATACTATATGATTTCTGCAATAGAAATTTTTATCCTGAACCCTACCTGATGGACCTGTATTCAGATGACTACTTCATGCGGGAAGCGCTGAAAGAGGCAAACAAGGCCCTTGAAATAGGGGAGGTTCCGGTAGGGGCGGTGGTGGTGTGTAAAACCAGGATTATTGCCCGAGCCCATAACCAGACGGAGAAGCTAACCGATGCCACTGCCCATGCCGAAATGTTGGCTACAACAGCTGCCGCGAATTACCTGGGATCGAAATACCTGAATGAATGTGCGCTGTATGTAACGCTTGAGCCTTGTGTTATGTGTGCTGGAGCACTTCATTGGGTTCAGCTTCAGAGGCTTGTTTTTGCTGCGTCTGATCCGCAAAGGGGCTACAGGCTGGTAAAGTCACCTATTCTTCATCCTCGCACAGAAGCTAGCGAGGGCATTCTGCGTAATGAAGCGAAAGCATTGATTGATTTGTTTTTCAAACGATTGCGGGATAAAGAATAACTGAATTAGTTTTTAATACTGCCTGCTATCAGGAATATTCAGGGATAAACTGAACGGAATTTCCTCATCGCTGTTAGGTATAGTATATTTGTTATCCCGAAAGGAAAATGAACAGTAATTTTAATTTTTAACTTAATTCAGTACTTATGCCTTTTACACTGCCTAACTTACCGTATGCATTTAATGCACTCGAACCACATATTGATACCCGCACAATGGAAATCCATCATGGCAAACATCATAATGCCTATGTGACTAACCTTAACAATGCTGTGGTGGGAAAACCGGAAGAAAATTTAAGCATTGAAGAAATCTGCAAAAACATTTCAAAATACCCGGCTGCTGTTCGTAACAATGGTGGCGGGCATTATAACCACAGCCTCTTCTGGACAATTATGGGTCCCGAAGCTGGTGGTTCACCCGGAGGCGCTTTGGGTGATGCGATCACAACAACGTTCGGAAGCTTTGAAGAATTCAAAGCCAAGTTTGCAACTGCCGGTGCAGGTAGATTTGGATCAGGCTGGGCTTGGCTTATTGTTGACGGGGACGGAAAGCTTCAGGTTACGTCAACCCCAAATCAGGACAACCCGTTAATGGACGTTGCCGAAATAAAGGGCACACCAATTCTTGGATGTGACGTTTGGGAGCACGCCTATTACCTGAATTATCAAAACCGCAGACCGGATTATATTACCGCTTGGTGGAATGTAGTAAACTGGAATGAAGTAGCGAAGCGATTTGCTTCTGCGAAATAATTCTTTTCCCACTAAACCTCCAAGGTTTTAAAACCTTGGAGGTCTTATTTTAAAACCTTGGAGGTCTGTTAAAACCTTGGAGATTTTAGAAACTTCTTATAAATTTCCAGGCATACCCACGCATCGGTGGCAGCATATTCGATTTGTTTCTGGGT
>CAZCRJ010000386.1:0-3619 GCA_964501015.1 uncultured Roseivirgaceae bacterium
CAATTTTTTCGGTAAGGGCTTTCCATCCTGCCCAGTCATCTTCAGCCATTCCATCTTCAAGCGATATGATAGGATATTTCTTAGCCCAGTTCGTCCAATAATCAGCCATCTCCAAAGGCTTTAATTTCTTACCGGATGATTTCTTGAAATGATACATTTTAGTTTTTACATCATAGAATTCTGACGCAGCCGGATCCAAGGCAATAAAAATATCCGAGCCAGGTTTATAGCCTGCTTTCTCAATCGCCTTTAATACGAACTCTATCGCCTCATCATTTGACTTAATATTGGGCGCAAAGCCTCCTTCATCACCAACATTTGTAGAGAGGCCTTTGTCATGCAACACTTTCTTCAGTGTATGAAATACTTCCGCTCCCATTTGCAGGGCATGGGAAAAAGATTCAGCCCCAACAGGCATCACCATAAATTCCTGGAAGTCGATGGCATTGTCAGCGTGACTGCCGCCATTAAGAATATTCATCATTGGCACAGGCAATGTGTTGGCATTCACCCCACCGATATAGCGGTAAAGTGGTAATCCGGCTTCCATGGCACCAGCTTTTGCGATGGCAAGTGAAACACCAAGGATGGCATTGGCACCAAGCTTACCTTTGTTGGCCGTGCCATCCAGTTCAATCATTATCTTATCCAACAGATTCTGTTCAAAAACAGAAAATCCTACTACTTCAGAAGCAATTATTGTATTGACATTATTTACAGCTTTAAGCACACCCTTACCTGAGTATTTCTTTTTGTCGCCATCTCGTAATTCTACTGCCTCGTGCTTACCGGTTGACGCACCAGAAGGAACAGCAGCACGGCCATAGGCACCACTTTCAGTTATTACATCTACTTCAATTGTAGGATTGCCCCTACTGTCTAGAATTTGGCGGGCGTGAATACTCTCTATTAATGACATAACACTAGTTATTTAAGTTTATGAGATAGTTTTGATTTTAATGCGCTGCTAATTGTTTTTGATGATGCTTGATAGCTTCAACAAACTCATCGAACAAGTATCGGGAGTCATGCGGTCCAGGCGATGCCTCCGGATGGTACTGTACGGAGAATGCCTTTTTATTCTTTATCCGTATTCCCATGATGGTATTATCATTCAAATGAAGATGAGTGACTTCTACCTGTTCGCTTTTCTCGATATCATTTTCACTTACTGAAAATCCGTGGTTTTGTGAAGTGATTTCTCCTAATCCTGTCACCAGGTTTTTAACAGGGTGATTCAATCCACGGTGACCATGATGCATTTTATAGGTGGAAATACCGTGCGCCAAGGCAAGCAGCTGATGCCCCAAACAAATACCAAATGTTGGTTTATCCGAATTCATAATTTGTTTCACCGTAGTAATGGCATACTCCATAACCGATGGATCACCTGGACCATTGGATAAAAAGTACCCATCCGGATTCCATTTTTCCATTTCGGCAAATGATGTTTTGGCGGGAAATACCCGGATAAAACATCCGCGCGATGCGAGATTAGTAAGTATACTTTTTTTAATCCCAAAATCTAATACAGCAATTTTAATTCTGGAACTTTCATCTCCAACGGTGTAGTCAACCTTGGTAGATACCCGTGAAGAAAGTTCCAAACCCTTCATCGAAGGAACTTTCTTAATTTCTTCCTTCATTTCTTCGGGTGTGAGCACAGAGGATATCAGCGCGTTCATGGCACCTTTACTCCGGATGTACCGCACCAGCATTCGTGTATCCACATCACTGATGCCAACCATGCTATGTTTTTCGAAATACTGCTGCAGACTTTCGCTTGACGTCTTGCGGCTATATTCTTTCGAAAAATCATTTACTACCAATCCACTGATTTTAGGAGAGTCAGATTCCTGTTCCTCGTCTACCGTTCCGTAATTGCCTATATGGGCAGTGGTATTCACAATGATCTGACCATAGTAAGAAGGATCTGTGTAAATTTCCTGATATCCGGTCATCCCGGTATTAAAACAAATTTCACCCCCGGTGGTGCCGATTTTACCAATGGCAATTCCCTCAATCAGGAGGCCGTCTTCTAGCAGTAAATAAGCTTTAGTATTCACGAATTTTAGTGGTTTTACAAAAATACTCTTCCCCTTCTAATACCCTTGATAATCGGATAAGTTTTTCACCTCAATCGATTTAAAAGGGCAATTCCAGGCATAAAAAAAGGGATTGAACAACGTCCAATCCCCATATTAAGTATATGCAGTAAGTCACTATTCAGTCTCTTCACTACTTTCTTTCTTCTTTTTAGCTGCTTTCTTCACGGGCTTTTCAGCGGCCGGGGTTTCAGCAACAACATCTTCTACTTCCGTTTTCTTGGCTTTAGTACGGCCTCTGCGTGTTTTCGCTTTTTTAGCGTCACCCTCCTTCTTGTAGATATCATTGAAATCAACAAGTTCGATCAGGCACATCTCGGCATTATCACCCAGACGAACATCACCCATTTTTATGATACGGGTATATCCACCAGGACGCTCAGACGTTCTACCGACAACAGTTCCAAACAGTTCTTTTACCGACTCCTTATTCTGAAGGTAGGCAAATACTGTTCTTCTGGAATGGACTGAATCAGTCTTAGCCTTAGTGATCAGAGGCTCCACATATTTACGAAGTGCCTTTGCCTTTGCCACTGTAGTGGTTATCCGCTTACTCAGGATAAGGGAAGAGGCCATGTTCGACAGCATCGCTTTGCGGTGACTGGAGGTGCGGCCTAAATGATTTACTTTCTTACCGTGTCTCATTTCAATTAATCTTCTTCGAGTTTATACTTTCCCAGGTCCATTCCAAAGGTAAGACCTTTTTCGGCAACCAGTTGCTCAAGTTCAGCTAATGACTTCTTACCGAAGTTTCTGAACTTCATCATGTCTGATATTTCGAGCTCCACCAAATCGCCTAATGATTTTACATCAGCAGCCTTCAAGCAGTTGTACGCCCGAACAGAAAGATCAAGATCATGAAGCGGAGTTTTTAACAACTTGCGCATGTGAAGCAATTCCTCATCCACTTGCTCAACTTCAGCATCTTTTCCGGTTTCAAGTTCCATTGACTTATCAGAGAACAAGGCAAAATGCTTAATCAGAATGTGGGCGGCACCTTCGAGCGCTTTTTCAGGATGGATAGATCCATCAGTCTGAATATCCAGCACCAGTTTTTCATAGTCGGTTTTCTGCTCAACACGTGTATTTTCAACACTAAACTTTACGTTTTTAATGGGTGTGAAAATGGCATCGATTGGAATATTTCCAAAAACCTGTTCGGTTGGCTTATTTTCTTCTGCGGGTAAATAGCCTCTTCCCTTTTCAATCGTTAATTCGATTTCAAAGTGAGCGGAATCATCCAGGTTACAGATAACATGATCAGGATTTAATACTTCAAATGCAGAGGTAAAACGGGCAATATCGCCAGCGGTAAACTGCTTTTGTTTTTTAATGCTAATGTTAACCTTGGTATCGAAGCTGTCGGAAATCTTTTTAAACCTAACCATTTTCAGGTTCAGGATGATTTCTGCAACATCTTCCACAACACCTTCTATGGTTGAAAACTCGTGAAGGACTCCGGGTACTTTTATACCGGTAATGGCATACCCTTCTAAAGAGGATAACAGGATTCT
>CAZCRJ010000387.1:0-3619 GCA_964501015.1 uncultured Roseivirgaceae bacterium
ACTGGAAAGATCCTCACCAAGTTTTGTTGCTCCGCTATAGAACTCCACTTTTGTAATTGTTCCATTGGTAGCAGAAGCATTAGCAGTAATGGTAATAGTAGTCCCGGCTGCATAGCTTGCATTGTTTAGCGGGCTGGTAATGCTTACTACTGGTGCCGTAGTAACAACTGAACTATATTCAAATGCACCAATCTCTGGAGCTGTACCCCCAAAAGGAAAACCTACATTGACACCAGCATTTATTAGCGGACTTCCAGCTTTTGGCTTATAATATGGGGCTGGTCTTGCATCGGTTTTGTTGATCAATGGATCGGAAGTAAGATTATTTCCATAGGAACCGGCTACACTTCCAATGGCAAGGCGATCAAATAAATTATTTCTAACCGTTAACGTACTCAAGGTTGCACCGTTCTCTAAATGCACCAGTTTATTGGGGTAGTAACTGTATCCGGTATTATTATTAATGAATAAATTATTCTTGATGTCCACATTGCTGCTTGCTCCACCATACAGGCCTATCACATTCATGGTCTTCGTTCCGGTAAATTCTACAGTGTTATTATAGAATTTCACATTATGTAAACCACTCCACTGCGAGCGAACAATCTCACCCGGATAGATATTATCCAAACCATAAAAGGTGTTGTGGTGAATATTCCAGTTTTTCATGGGATGATCCCAGTTGGCAATTCCATACTTCCCTTTAAGAAAATAATTATTATCAATTTCAGCATCGTGCAGTGTTAGTTCAACTCCATAACCGGATCCGCCAGCGCGTGTCATCATATCCAACACATTGTGGTGGACACGGATGGTTTGTGTTCCTGTTGATGGGGTAGCATTACTATTGATCAGTGAAATTGTATTATCGACATACGTATTGTAAATTTCAGAACGCACCAGGTTCACCTGCCACAATTCGATGGCAATATTGGGAGCCTGACCATTATTCCACAAACCATACGGATGAACAGAGATGCGGCTGTCATGAATCTTTAAATTGATAAGGTTATTATTTCCATTCGGGCCAATGGCTTTTATACCATACCCTCTGTCTTCATTAATGTTCAAGCGATCAATCTCTACGTTTTCCAGGTTCCCCAGATTAAGTGCGCCAACACAATACGCAGTACTTCCCCATGAACTATTGATGATTTGAGTATTGACAAGTTTAGAATCCTTCATATCCCAAAGCCAAATACCGGTGAAGTTTGCATGCTGCACTTTCACATTTTGAATGGTTACTTTATTTCGGTTGCGCACGTAAATGCCACCGTGCAGTTTCTTACCGTCACCATCAATAGTAAAGCCGTTGAGTGTTTGATTACCATCGAGTTGGTTAGCCTCATTCAAGCTGATCAAAAATTTATCGGTAGCATAGGCGGGCGATGCGGGGTAATAGTAGAATGAACTAGCTGCCTTTAAAATAGTTTTATCAATGCCGGCACCCAGTACATTTACACCACGCGGAACTTCAATCAGGCCACTTTCTACAAAAGTACCTGCCGAAAGAATAAGCGTATATCCTTGATTGGCCGGAACTTTTGATACCGCATAACGCAACGTTCTCCACGGCTTGGAAGCGCTTCCATCTCCGGAATCGTTCCCTGTTATACTCACATTAAACGAATTGGCTGCGGTAATGGCAGCATACGGATCACTGGAAGCATCGCCTCCTGGAGTATTATTCGGTCCTATTAATTCATTTTCCTGACACTGAAATAACAAGACTGCTAGTATAAGCAATAGACCTATTTTTCTCATGGATAGAATTTTTTAATGGATAAAATTGAACATACCTCTTCCCTGACCAGAAGAATTATTTTTTCTTCTGTGTCGATCTCAACACCTACAAAATTGTGGACTTGTGCTTTTTAAAAATGAGCTAGTTGCCGGGCTGGGTACCCGGAAAAATCCACCCGCATGATCCTTCTCTACTTCAATTCCGCTTCTAAAGCGATAAATCAAGCGCAATGGTCATTGTATTCACCGCTAATTGAAAGATTATATCGGTAAAGCACAGTACCAATCGATGAGCTGTCAATTTTGACGATTTATGTTATCACTTTTTGATGATGTAGATCATCGTTTTACAAAATACAAAACACGAAACAGGATAGAAACTCCTGATATATTAGACATTGGTGTATAAAAACCGCCTAAAACAGAATGAAGATTTTATTGGTTCATAATTTATATAAACAGGCAGGGGGTGAGGATAGTGTTTTCCGGGCTGAACGTGACTTACTTCGCAACCAGGGACACAAGGTTGAAGAGCTGCTTTATGATAATTCTGTTATACGATCATTTACCGATAAATTGCGCTCAGGGCTAAAAGCCCTATATAATCCAACCAGTGCACAAGATATTACGGGTAAGATCCGAGACTTTCAGCCTGATGTTATGCATGTTCACAACTTCCTTCCGCTGGTATCGCCATCCATTTTTTTTGCAGCTAAACGCGGCAACGTTCCTGTAGTACTTACCTTACACAATTATCGGTTAATCTGTCCGAGCGCTACCCTGTTTTATGATGGGCAGATCTATGAGAAAAGTATTCATTCCTTTTTTCCGTGGGATGCGATTTGGAAGGGAGTTTATCGGAATTCGCGTATTCAAACCGCGGTGGTGGCAAGTATGACCGCCATTCATTCTGTGCTGGGCACATGGCGAAACAAGATTGATTGTTATATTATGCTTTCACAATTTGCAAAGGATAAAATACAAAGTTCCAATCTCTCCATTCCTGCGGGTAAAGTAATGGTCAAGTCAAATTTTACAGCGGATTGTGGCGAAGGCAAGGCAAAACGACATAAGTATTTTCTGTTTATCGGCAGACTTACAGAAGAGAAGGGAATCAGAACAGTATTAGCCGCTGCCAACCTCAATAATTTTAAGGTTGTAATTGTTGGTGATGGTCCGTTAAGAGGATTGGTGGAAAACTCGTGTAGCCTGAATACCAATCTTTTCTATGCTGGATTTCAATCAAAGGAAATTGTAATCAAATACCTTAAAGAGTGCTGGGCGCTTATTTTTCCTTCCATCTGGTATGAAGGGTTTCCTGTCACTATTGTTGAGGCATTTTCTACAGGTACACCTGTGATTGCTTCCGATTTGGGAAGTATGCATGAGATTATTCAACATGAGGAGAATGGCTTACACGTTACGCCTGGCGATGAGCATGACCTGAATTTAAAAATGCGACAGCTTTATAAGGATGAACTGCTGCATAAAAAATTATCACGCAATGCGCGTTTAAAATACCTTACGGTATATACTCCTGAAAACAATTATTATCAGTTGATGCGTATTTATAAGAAGGCAATCAGCAGCCACAGTAAGCAGGTTGAAATTAAAGCACTCGGCTTACGTGAAGAAAAGTTTGCTGGGCAAGAAAAGCCCGGCTAGTTCACTACAATTTCATACAGCGAAACATTACCAATCCAAAAATTACCTGCACTCTTGAAATTAACCCGTGCCATTGAGTTGGTTTGCTCCGCAACGAAGAAATAGGTGAATGTTTTACGCACAGGGCCAATAACAAAGCAGGTATAGGCACCTAAGGCTTGCCACGGTTCATTCGCCATTAAGGGAACAAATTCAAGCTGATGAATGTCCG
>CAZCRJ010000388.1:0-3614 GCA_964501015.1 uncultured Roseivirgaceae bacterium
GTGGCACTTGATCTTCACGGATCAACGAAAGTTATGGTGGGCAAAAATGAGATTGACTTCCGCAGGCCGTGGAAAAGGTTCACCATGTTTGAAGCCATACACCATTTTACCGGTATTGATATTTCGGAAATGGAAGAACAAGCGTTGCGTGAAACGTGCCGCTCCCTTCACGTACCGATCGATGATACGATGGGCAAAGGGAAACTTATCGATGCCATCTTTGGTGAAAAGTGCGAACCGAATCTAATCCAGCCAACGTTTATCATGGACTACCCAGTGGAGATGTCACCACTGGCCAAGAAACACCGTTCAAAGCCCGGGCTAGTAGAGCGCTTTGAAGCCATCTGCAACGCTAAGGAAATTTGTAATGCTTTCACTGAATTGAACGATCCTATCGATCAGCGCAGGCGTTTTGAAGAACAGCTTGAACTGGGTAAGCGTGGCGATGAAGAAGCCATGACGCTTGATGAAGACTTTCTTCGCGCACTGGAATTCGGCATGCCGCCAACAGCAGGATTAGGTGTGGGCATCGACAGGCTTTGCATGATCATGACCAACTCACCATCCATTCAGGACGTATTGTTCTTCCCGCAAATGAAGCCCGAGAAACAAGGCGGTGGATTTACGGAGAGCGGTGCGGAAAAGTTAGGGATACGTAACGACTTGTTCCCGATTCTTCAGAAGCTTGGCATACAATCAGAAGAGCAATTAAAGTCGATGAAAGCCTCCAAGCTTTTCAACGATATATGCGGTATGCGCAAGAAGATGAAACTGGAAAATGTTCAGAACCCTACCATGGAAGAAGTTGAAAACTGGTTGAAGCAGGACTAGCGTAGGTTATCAAAGAAAGGTTGTCTGCGTTCAAGTTTAAGATCTTGAAGAACGGATGCCTTCACCGCAATACGGAAGTTGTAGTAGGTAAAACGGCCGAATGGTCCCCAGTTGAAGTTCATTGTCCAGCAATGCAGGTCGCGGGTAATGCCGATATTGGTAGTGGTGAAATCCTTATTCTCAAAATCATATCCTGAATTATAGGTGATCTTCCACTTCTCCGAAAGGCTCATATCACCGGAAAACTGAAGTGCCTGCGATATCCGGATATCGCTATTGATTGGTCGGCTGTAGGACAAACTGTAATTGATCTGTAAGCTCCACGGAATGGTGAAATCAATATACGTATCCGGACTGCTTAAGTAGTATTGCTTTTCCTGTTCGGGCATGTTAGAGCCGGCAATTCGTTCCCGTGTCTCCTGATCCCGTTCACGACCTTTTGCACTCAGGTTGGTACCCATCGCCATGGTAGCCGAAACAATCCGACCCAGACTTCCACCTTTCCAGGCATACTGATCAACCCTGCGTTCTCTTCTTAGTCCTTCTTCATTGATTGTGCTTACATAATTATAGGGATCTAGTACAGTGGAAACGTTTATGTTAATGAGGTTTTCGAGAATGTTGGTGTTGGCCGAAATGGAAATAGGCGCCAGGTTAAACGAATCAGCTACCAGGTTATAGGATGAACTCAGCGATAGGCTGTTTAGTAAATTCACTTTTCGCGCAACGGTATCCTTTTCGGATTTCACTTTCATTTCGAGGGTATTTCCAATCCCCAGGCCAATAGCTCCACTTCTCCCTGGTGTGGAAGAACCGTAGACAAACCCTTGATGGCGCGGCTGGTAAATGATTTTCCCATTGTTATTAATGGCCTGGAAGTAATTATCATTCTTGGTGAAGTCGGGTGTATAGCCAACCGAAAAATTGGGGTTTATTACATGGCGAATCGCCTTAACATTTCCCTTCTTGAAGAAGTACGTTCCATAAATGCGGGTATTGAATCCTGCGCTGAGATTATAGTTGGCAATTCGGTTAAATCCTCTGATGGTATCGGTAATCACCAGGGTAGGCCGGTTGTTCACTACATCGTAGCCCCAGTTTAATTTTTCCAGGTACCAGCGTTCATCATAACTGATGGAGGGTGAAACGGTAAAGTAGCGCAACGCTTTGAACGAATAGGAGATGGGAACAGAGTGCCGCATTCCATTTTTTGCATTTTGCAGAAAGGTAGAAAAGTTGTCACCCGTAAACGGGGCAATGCTATCCTGTTGTGGATTACTCCCGATTCTTCCCAGGTTATTGGTTATCCGGTTGCTTGTGGTCATGCTATACCCGATGGAAAAGTTATCCAGTTTGGTAGGTTCTCCGTCCTTACGTTGAAACGGATAGAGGTTTTTCATGTTGAGCGAAAGTGTAGGGAGTTGAAGGTTGATGAGCCCGGTAACCAGATCTTGGTCGTGGGTCATGTTTACCCCCATACTGAACGGTGTTCCCCGAAAGGTTTTATTATAGTTGATGTTGGAGTTCATCTTCCGGGTATTGTTATTGAATCCGGCTGAATTAATACTTCCGGGCTGTCCGTAATTAAGGTTGTTGTTAGTGTTATATGAATTGGAAGCTGCACTAACGGAAGCGGAAAACCTACCCGTGCCTTTTGATTGAGGGGTATGATTCCAGCGAACACTGAAGTCATTTTGCACATCCGGATTTTCAATATTCGGGCTGACTTTTGTTTTGGAATAACTGAAGCTTGCTCCTCCATTGAAGTGGTAGCGTTTATTATACGGAGCATCGAGATAAAGCGTATACCCGCCCTTCGAATAGAAGTCCCCACGAACAGCCAGTTTTACAAATTCGCTGGCATCGAAAAAATACCCTAAGCCTCGCATATTAAATCCGCGTTGCCGTTCTTCCCCGAAAGACGGAAAAAGGATGCCGGATTTGCTTTCCTTCTGTGCCGGAAACATTCCGAACAAAAAGCCTATGGGATAAAGCGGGATGTCATTAAACTGGACATAGAAAGGTCCTGAAACGATTTTGTCATCCGGAATTGCTTTTGTTTTGGTTGACTTAATTACAAAATGCGGGTGCTCAAGATTACACGTGGTGTAACTGTTATGTATACTAAGTAGTTCATTTTTCTCATTTTTATAAACAATGTCACCATGCAGATAGCCCTCACCCTGTTGTGTTACCACTTCCGATATCCGGGCCCTTCCTGTTTTAAAATTATAGATGATGTCTTTGGTTTCATACAGCTCTCCACCATTCTTGAAAATCGGGTAACCGATTCGGTTGCCCAGGGAGTCGCGCTGGCCATGTGCAGTCAAGGTGCTGTTGGCATAATCGATAATAATTTCTTCAGCTTCCAGTTCAATGAGGCCATATACAATTTTCGCATCACCATATAACCAGATCATTTGTCCGTCAATGCTGCTGTGAATGGAGTCGCGCGCAGTATACTTGATGGTGGTATCGATGTCGCCTTTTTTGGGCGGAATACTGTCGGCAGGGTTTTTGATCGTATCCTGTGCCTGAACAGCACGGCTGGAGTCCCGTAGGCTGGGCTCCTGTGCCTGCACAGGAACAAAGATGTTCGTAAAAAATAGGAGTAAAACAAAAATGAACGCTAATCGCACACGTAGTATGTTAAACAGATATTTAGCTTTTGGCGAAAAATTCACAACTTTGCTCAAAGGTATTGCAAATCGATTGAACATTGTACTGCAAGTGAGGAATATCGGATTAGTCTTTCTGTTTGGAGCAATAACCTTGCTAACTTT
>CAZCRJ010000389.1:0-3608 GCA_964501015.1 uncultured Roseivirgaceae bacterium
AGTTTTCCTGTATCATTTTATCTGATCCTTTAAATCAATTAGTGCAGTTGTGATAGTGCGTATACAACTTTATCCAGGTCTTTCCTGGTATTATAAATATGGGGCGAAATCCTTATACCTCCTGTTGGTGCTGTAGCAATGCCGTAGGTATCATAGAGCGCCTGTGTAAGAATTCGAGGATCTTTTCCCGGAAGGTTAACAATCACAATGCCCATGCTTACGGCCGGATCTAAAGGTGTTACAAAAGTTGCCTTTGGTAGTTTGGATTGTATCTGTTCTTTCAGGTATGTAGTGAGAAAGTTAACCCTGCTTTCAATATTTTTCTTTCCGATGGCATACTGAAAATTAAGAATTGTTGGGATAGCAGTTGTTGAAGATTCATTACGCTGACCAAGCACACAAAGATTTTCATCCACGGTTTTGGCTTCCTTCCAACCCCCTCCTGTTATACTCGGCCACAGGCGTTGAATATAATTTTTTTGTACATACAAGATACCGTTCTCAGCCGGTCCCATTAACCATTTATGGGTACTGGCGGAATAAAATGTGCATCCAATGTCATGCAGATTGAAGTCGAGTAACCCAAACGATTGGGCTCCGTCTACCAAAGTCATAATTCCCTTTGCATTTGCTGCAGAACAGATTTCCTTAACCAGCAAGGCAATACCGCTAAGATTGGAAATATGGGAAAACGCTATCAGCTTGGTTTTGACGGTAATCGCTTTCACAAAGGGATCAATTAATTCCTGCTTCGATGCCGGCACAACAGGTACAGAAACTTTCTTTACTGTAAAACCAAACCGTTTAGCCTTGCTGTACCAGATGGCTTCATTGGACGGATGATTTTGGTCCCAGATAATTACTTCATCCCCGGCTTTGACATCCAACCCCTGTACCACCATGCAATTGCTCTCGCTGGTATTGCGGGTTATACCAATTTCTTCCGGATCGGCTCCAACAAAATCAGCCAGCATGGCTATGGATTCCTTGCGTAATGATGTAAATACAGATCGGTACTGAAAGGATACATCCTTACCGAGCGTTTGTGTGAATTCGATAACTCGCTCCGTAACGCTATACGGACTCGGGCACAGGTTGGCAGCATTCATCATGATCAGGCTATCGGGAACAGCAAATTGTTTCTTTACCATTTCCCAATACGCTTCATCAGATACTGAAGTAAAAGACGGTAACCTGGTTGTCCCCTCTTCCTTTCCAAATACAGGCAGGGCGAATGCAGCCAGTGAAGTTGTGGTAATTTTTTTTAAGAATTTTCTTCGCTCAACAGGTTTCATAATGCAGGTGGTAAAATCATTCAGTAAGAGGACGTTAAACCGATCAAGGTAACATTATGCACCTGCACTAAAAAAATATATTTTAATAATTTACAAGACCCTTAATGATGGGCAAAAGCCTATTCCCTGCGAATGGCTTCTACCGGATCCAAACGAGACGCACGGATGGCGGGATATGTTCCGAAGATAACGCCAACCAATAGCGCCAGAATTCCAATTACACTAAATGTGTTCCAGGTATAGACGGAATAAAATGGTATATCTGTAAGTGCGCGGATGACCGGGATAAAAGCCATGGTACCGAGTACGCCCAGTATCAAGCCAACCATACTTCCAAAAGCAGAAACGGTAACAGATTCAGATAGAAACTGCAGGATTATATCCATTCTATTTGCTCCTACTGCTTTTCGTATTCCGATCTCCACCGTTCGCTCTGTAACCGATATCAATAAAACATTCATCACGCCAATACCGCCTACCAAAACGGAGATACCAACAATAAGTCCCATGACAATACGGAAAAGCAGAAATCCTTTTGTGGCCTGGTTCACGCGCATTTCATTTGTTTGAATCACTAGCTCATGAGACTGGCTGCTGTAGTTTTCGTTAACATATCGTTCAAGTTCCTCTTTCAGCAGCGGTACATGCTCCACCAAATCAGCCTCTATTATTAAATCTGGTGAATTGGCATACAACTCCCGATCAGTAAGCAGCGTGATCGGGAAAACTACATGTGGACCTTTCAGTTTTTCGTCAGATATAATACCCTTGATGGTTAGCGTTCGATCATCAATTTGAAGGATGTGGCCTAATATTTTTTGAGGATCACTACCAGGCCAGGCTATTTTAAGGAAGGATTCATTGATTAATGCCACTTGCCTTTTATTATCCATATCCCGATCAGAAAAAGCCTTCCCATAAGAAACGGTAATACCAGAACCAATTGCTTTTCCAGTAGCCAGTATCCTGGTAGCGAGGGTTGTATCCCTTATCAACACTTCATCTGTCCACATGCGGTACAAATAAATATCTGCAGGTTTACTCAGGGAGAGTCTGGATAAATCGGAATAGCGAATGATGGCGAAGGTATCTTTACGGATACGAATATCATTGCTGCGTTTATAAGGATCACTCTTTACAACTATAGCTTTAAGCGAAGTTGTTTCTGTAATTTGCTTTCGCGCAAAATCTTCAAGGCCATCGATTAACGACAGTATGGCCACCAGAGAGGCCACACCAATAACTATTCCCAATACGGATAAGAGCGTGTGAAAAAAATGAGAACGGATGTTGTAAATAGCCAGGGCAAACGAGCTGGTAAGTTTTCGCAACATAGTATTACTTTACGATAAGACCTGAAAAGGCACTATTTGTTACACTTCTAGTATACTGAAAGTGAGGTAAACTATCCATACTTTCTGCACTTCCTTTTCATAAAAAAAGGCATCAACTACAAAGCTTAGTATGGTGTAGTTGATGCAAGTTAGTTGGTTGATTTACTTACCGGCTGTTACCAAACCATGATCGTTTTTTAGGCGCATAGGATTTTGTAGTATTTGCTCGCGAGGAAGATTCACTTCCGGACGTAACTGTCCGGTTATTCCGTCCTGATCGTGGCGGACGTTGTTGTTTTACTGCCTTCACAACATTGTGATTCATCAGGGGATAATCGTGGTTATCGATTACCGCTATTTGCTTGCCGATTAATTTGTGGATGTCGCGTAAAAATTCTTTCTCTTCTGCATCACAGAAAGCGATCGCTATTCCGCTGGCTCCTGCCCTACCTGTTCTTCCAATACGGTGAACATAGGATTCCGGTATGTTTGGCAATTCGTAATTGACCACATGGGTAAGATCATCAATGTCGATACCCCGTGCTGCAATATCGGTAGCTACCAACACACGGGTTAACTTGGATTTAAAATTATTCAAAGCGTTCTGGCGGGCATTCTGCGATTTATTTCCGTGAATGGCCTGTGCCTGAATACCCACCTTAGATAATTCCTTGGCTACTTTATCTGCGCCATGCTTGGTACGGGTAAATACCAATGCACGTTCAATGCTCTTATCGCTTAAGACATCAATTAATAGATTCTTTTTATTAGGCTTGTCAACATAATAAACCACCTGGTTGATTGTATTCACCGTGCTGGAAGGAGGCGTTACTTCCACTTTAGCCGGGTTCACCAAAATGGTATCGGCCAGGGTTACAATTTCTGGCGGCATGGTTGCTGAGAAAAATAACGATTGTCTCCTGGTTGGCAATTTGCTAATGATTTTCTTTACATCATGAACAAAGCCCATATCCAACAT
>CAZCRJ010000390.1:0-3598 GCA_964501015.1 uncultured Roseivirgaceae bacterium
CAGCGGAATAATGCCCGGTGTATTGGTAACCCTCCAGGAAATTCATCAGGTTGAGGACAAAAAAATTATTGAGGCACTATTACTCGCTGCAGGAGTTTCGTTAATCATGGAGCAAAAAGCTAGCATTGCCGGAGCCGTTGGTGGATGCCAAGCCGAAACGGGCACTGCCGCTGCTATGGGTGCTGCCTCTATAGTATATTGCCTGGGAGGAAATACTGATCAGATATTCAATGCTGTTGCTATTACTGTTCAGTGCATGCTTGGCCTCGTGTGCGATCCGGTTGCTGGATTGGTGGAGGTACCCTGTATCGTTCGTAACGCCAGTGCAGCCGCTATTGCTTTTAGTTCTGCACAGATTGGCTTAGCCAACGTTAACAGTGTAATTCCTGTTGATGAGGTGATTGAAGCTATGGGCGAAATTGGAGCAAGTATGGAAACACGTTATAAAGAAACTGCCCTTGGCGGATTAGCCGCAACAAAAACAGGGCAGGCAATAGCCAAAAAAGTTCTGATCCACGATATAGAAGTGCTGCCTGATGAAGAAAACTCCTGAAGGGTTTTCTGATCATTCGCTGCCAAAATTCAGGAAAATAAAATTCGTCAGTAATAGTAATCGTTTCGGTCTATGCGTTAAAACTGATTGCCACATTACCAAATTCAATCCTGTTTCGTATTTTCGAAATTCCTATTCCTAAACCATTTTACCTTTCAGGTGTTAAAATCCATACGTCAGTATTGAATGATGAATATATTAATTATTGAAGATGAACCTAGTTTATTAGCGCTGCTACGAAAGGGCTTTGCTGAGTTGAACTATTCGGTTAGTGTAGCAATGGATGGCACTATGGCACTCACTATGTTGTCGAAGCATTCCTTTGACGTTGTGATTCTTGACATAATGCTGCCCGACATCAATGGATTGGAGATTTGCAGACGCATACGTGCATCAAAAAATTATGTTCCTATACTAATGCTAACGGCATTAAGTAGCAACGAAAATATTATTACAGGTCTTGATACTGGCGCTGATGATTACGTAACAAAACCTTTTAAGTTTTCAGAACTTGAAGCCCGTGTTCGCGCGTTGGTGCGAAGGGCCTCATCCTCCAACCACCAGATAAATGTTATTGAGGTAGGTGATCTTGCGCTAGACCGTGTTTCGAAATCTGTTACCCGTTCGGGGCAACCCATAAAGCTAACTGCCATGGAGTTCAAACTGCTGGAATACCTTGCCCGACACAAGGGAATAATTGTTAACCGAAATCAACTTCTTGAAAATGTATGGGAGATTCGCTTCGACATGAGTACGAATGTGGTGGATGTATATATCAATTATCTGCGAAAAAAGATTGACAAACCATTTGATGAAAAACTCATTCATACCATAAAAGGTCTTGGCTATGTATTAAAACTTCAAGACGTGTATGAAAACCAGGGTTAGAATCACCATTACGTATGCAACGCTTACCGGATTCACTATAATCCTGTTAAGCACCGTTGTATTTATTCTGGTAAAAACCAATAAGCAGCAATACTTTATCAGCCGGCTGAAAGACCGGGCCAGCATTGTAGCCCAGGGCCAGTTTGAAAGTGACCGGTTCATGCGTAATCTAAAACGGGATTACCTTGATCCGCTGCCAAATGAAGTTGATTATATCCTAAAAGCTAACCCCACGGCAGGTACCTTCGAATATGATATGCGACTTAATCTTCCGGCAGAATTTTATCAGAACATAATTGGAAAATCTACTGCCTGGATCGTCAATGATTATACCTTTTATTACGGCCAGCTCTTTACCAACAACACTGAATCCTTTATTGTTATTGTGTCAGCAAGTGATGAGTTGGGTAAAGAACGGATTTTATTTCTGCGTAACGTACTCATTTTCGGGACCCTTGGATCCATCTTGATGGCAGTTGTTTTAGGTGGCCTATTTGCACAACGTGTCATTCATCCAGTAGCCGCCATCACCAAGGAGGTGAAGCGGATTAGTGCGTCCAATCTGCATAAGCGTTTACCGATGTCCCGGTCAGTAGATGAAATTGAGGAACTAAAAGAGACGTTCAACGATATGCTTGACCGACTTGAAACTTCATTTGAAATTCAAAGTAATTTTATCAATAACGCTTCACATGAATTAAAGACACCGATTGCCACCATTATGGCACAAACGGAAATCCTGCTTAGTAAAAAGCGTGAGGTATACGAATATGAAGAAGCTCTGCAAAATATTTCCCTGTATGCGCAAAAACTGGCAAGCTTGACGGAGAGCTTACTGAAATTAACCCAATCCGGTTACGATGGCGAAAAGCAGGTCATGGATATTGTGCGCATGGATGAAATTCTGCTGGAAATCATGAGTGACATTGACAAGCGTTACCCGGAACATAAGGTAAACCTAAGGCTGGATGACATGCCGGAAGACGAACTGGCCCTCACACTCTCCTGCAACAAACCCTTGCTTAGCCTTGCCTTGATGAATATCATTAGCAATGCCGTAAAATATTCTGATAACCAGGAGGTATTTGTATCCCTGCATGCAGACGATGCTGTAATTGTCGTAATCATCACTGATATTGGAATAGGCATAGCTCCGGAAGATGTGCCGCATTTATTCGAGCCGTTCTTCAGGGGGAAAAACAGCATTAAATACGAAGGCTATGGATTAGGGCTACCCATTGCCCAAAAGATTATACGCATCCATCATGGTGAACTCAACGTTCAATCCGAACAGAATAAAGGCACTATGGTGACTATAACCTTCAAAAAGCAAACATTAAAAAATTCTAATCTTAATTCTTAGGAAATTCTAATCTTACATTAAGTACGCTCTAAGGTTGCTGTAGTTTATTACAGTATTGTTTCACTAAAAACCAAGGAGCTATGAAAAATGTACTGATTCCAACTACGCTAAAAGAAGACACGCTTAAAGCTGTACGTACTGCTGTACGAAATGCAAATGGAAGCAATTTAAAAATTGTTCTCCTTATCCTCTCCGAAATGCCCGATGGTATTTCAAATCTCTTGTTCGCCACACAAGCGGGCTACGAAACATCTGCTGCTGAGCAGCGCGTATTAAATCAGTGTAGGCAATACGCTAAGAATTTTGACACTATCTCTTTAGTTGTTCATCATCAATATGGATTAACTGCACCTTTATTAAGGAATATTATGAATCACCATACCATAGGGTTCATCATGCTTACTCCTTCCTATAAGATAGAAAAAGATTTGCTACATAAGACAGCAGTCAAATTACTAAACAGTTCTAAATGTCCGATTCTTCACCTTACTGATACGCCTACTGAACTTATTCTGGCTCAGGCAATCTATGTTGAGAATGCCCCGTCCCAAATCTCAATGACAGAAATTCAACACTTCCTTAAAGACGAGTTTGATATCCGTGTTGTAAGTCAGGCAACACTTCAGGAAGGACAAAATCCGGAAGACCTGAAGCCTGTGCTGGTGAAAACTATTGAGATGAATAATATCAACCTTGTTGTTGAAACGCGAAAGCCCGAAAAACCACGACTAATGGCTCGGAAGAGTTCGGTTCGTGAATCATTAGCTGAGAAACTTGGTGTACCGGTACTCAGT
>CAZCRJ010000391.1:0-259 GCA_964501015.1 uncultured Roseivirgaceae bacterium
GAAGGCCCTGACACGCGTGTCCCACTCGGTCACCTTGGCGTGGTAGGCCTGGTATCAGCAATAATACAGGGTGGCTTAATACGCTTGATTATACCGGCTTTGGGACAAGAACGCAGTGTGTATGTGGGCATTAGCCTGTATGCGTTGGGCTTATTGTTATTCGGCCTGGCTACTGAAGGGTGGATGATGTATGCGATAACGGTTGTTTACTGCTTTGGAGGCATTGCCGGTCCGGCATTGCAGGGAATCATGTCGGGCC
>CAZCRJ010000391.1:271-3578 GCA_964501015.1 uncultured Roseivirgaceae bacterium
GCAAGGTGAATTACAAGGAGGGTTTACAAGTTTAATGAGCATCACATCCATCATCGGGCCACCACTGATGAACAACGTTTTTGCCTTTTTTACCAATGGTCAACAGGCTTTTTATTTTCCGGGGGCGGCTATGGTATTAGGCGCAGTAATTATGCTGATTAGTTCAGTGCTGGCAAAACGTACGTTGAAGGAAAAACTTCTCTAACGTGTAAAAAGTTGTACCGCTTCAAAATCAGAAGGTTCTGCTTCAGGTTGTCTTTTTCGTTGTAGAGGAACTGGACTTGTGGTGCCTTCGTAATCCGTGAGGAGTAGGTATCATTTCTTCTCTTCTATTAATTTCTGAATGGCCAGGTATTCATCGCGCAGACGGGCAGCCTCCATAAACTCCAGTTCTTTTGCGGCTTTTTCCATCGCCTTTCTGGTGCGGTCGGCCATTTTTTGTAAGTCCTCCGTACTTAAGTACGCCACTACAGGATCAGCGGCAAGGGTTACCTCTTCTGATTCAACGTAATAGTTCTTTGTTGATTTTTTGGAGTCAGCAACTTTTGTCTGGCCGAGGATAGATTCTTTTGACCGAATGATAGTCTGCGGAGTTATTCCATGCTTTGCATTATAATCAGCTTGTATTTTTCGCCTGCGGTTTGTTTCATCAATGGCCAGGCGCATTGACTCGGTAACGGAATCAGCATACATGATTACCCGTCCGTTTACATTTCGGGCAGCACGTCCTATTGTTTGTACCAGTGATCGTTGGTTGCGCAGAAATCCTTCTTTGTCCGCATCCAATATTGCCACCAGTGAGACTTCCGGCAAGTCTAATCCTTCCCGAAGCAAATTAACGCCAACCAATACATCGAATACACCGAGGCGCAATTGGCGTAAAATTTCTACACGCTCCAGCGTTTCTACTTCCGAGTGAATGTATCGACATTTCACAGCAGCGCGTTCCAGGTATTTTGTTAACTCTTCTGCCATTCGTTTGGTGAGAGTTGTTACCTATACGCGCTCCTTTTTCTTAACACGTTCATCGATTTCTTCCAACAGATCATCAATCTGATGCCGGCTGGGTCGAACATCGATTTCAGGATCCAATAATCCGGTAGGCCGTATGATTTGCTCCACCACAATGCCTTCTGATTTTCGGAGTTCATATTCAGCAGGGGTAGCGCTTACATAAATCACCTGGTTTACTACATCTTCGAATTCATTAAATGTGAGCGGTCGGTTATCCAATGCCGATGGAAGCCGGAAGCCAAAATCGACAAGGTTTACCTTACGCGACCGGTCACCACCCCACATAGCCCTGATTTGAGGAATCGTTACATGACTCTCGTCAATAACCATAAGGTAATCATCCGGGAAATAATCGAGGAGGCAGAAGGGGCGCGCACCTGGCTTTCTCCTGTCGAAGTAGCGGGAATAATTTTCAATACCTGAACAATAGCCCAGTTCGCGCATCATTTCCAGGTCGAACTCAGTGCGTTCTTTTAAGCGCTTGGCTTCCAGGTGACGTTTCTCCGATTCAAACATCTCCACCTGCAGCATCATGTCGTCTTGTATTTCGCGGATGGCTACGTTCAAGGAATCTTTACCGGTAACAAAAAGGTTAGCAGGAAAGATGGTGACAATTTTTTCATCAGAGATTTTCCTTCCCGTATCCGGGTCTATGCGTTGAATAGATTCAATTTCATCACCCCAGAAATAAATCCGGATAGCATAATCAGCATACGCGAGAAAGATATCTACCGTATCGCCTTTTACGCGAAATGTGCCTCGTTTAAATTCGGCTTCCGTGCGGTGGTAAAGGATGTCTACTAATGCAAAGAGCAACCGGTTGCGGGCAATGGTTTCATTTACGTTCAGTTTAATTACATTTTTGCCGAATTCATCCGGATTGCCTATACCATAGATACAGGAAACGGAGGCTACCACAATTACATCTCTTCTCCCCGTAAGTAGAGAAGATGTTGCGCTAAGCCTGAGTTTTTCAATTTCCTGGTTAATGGAAAGATCTTTTTCTATATATAGATTGGATGAGGGAATGTAGGCTTCCGGTTGATAATAGTCGTAATACGAAATGAAATATTCGACAGCATTTTCAGGAAAGAAATTTTTGAACTCACCGTATAATTGAGCGGCAAGTGTTTTATTATGACTGAGTACCAAGGTTGGTTTTGACACATTGGCAATCACATTGGCTATTGTAAAAGTTTTACCCGAACCGGTAACGCCCAGCAGAGTCTGATGTGGTTCTCCCTGAACAACGCTTTCGGTGAGCTGCTTGATAGCCAGGGGCTGGTCGCCCGTTGGTTCATATTCACTGGTGAGGATAAAGTCCAAAGTAGTTGCCGGTTAATGAGTATTGGGTGTACGGAACATCGATGTCGAACAACTATTCATCACCAAAAACAACGGCTAGTTATTCCAGATCTGCCACGATTTTTCTGCTTGTACGTGAAGCATTTCCAATCCATTTTTAATAGTGGCGCCACGCATTTCAGCTTTTTGCAAAAACAGGGTACGGGCGGGATTATAGATCAGGTCATATACATAGTGATCCTTGGTGAGGCACTCATACGGGATAGCCGGAAAAAGATCCGTTTGCGGGAACATACCGAGCGGTGTGGTATTAATAACTAAATGACTTTCTTTAAGAATTGACTTATCTGCGGCAAAGTCTTCGTAACACAACGTATCATTGCTTTTCTTGCGCGATACGGTTTGATGGTCGATGTTTAATTTTACCAATGCCTGGCGCACGGCTTTGGATGAACCCCCCGAGCCGAGTACAAGGGCTTTCACTGAACGGTCTTTTGGAAGCCACTTTTCAAGTGTTTCATAAAACGCATCCGAGTCGGTGTTGTATCCTTTTAATTTTCCGTCTTCTACCTTAATGACATTAACAGCACCAATTTTTTTTGCGGCTGCATCCACTTCATCCAGGTAGGAAATAATTTGTTCTTTATAGGGAAGTGTAACGTTTAAGCCGCTCAGTCCTTTGGTATTTTCCAGGAGCGCCTCAAATTCCTGAATTTTTGTCAATGGAAATAATTCATAATGATGATCGCGCAAGCCATCGCGAAAAAACTTTTCATCAAAATACGACTTTGAAAAAGAATGACTAACAGTGGCCCCGATGAGCCCGAAAATTTTTTCCATGATCAGATTTTGGTTTTGAGTCTAAAAGCAAACTTCTCTATCAATACTACACTAAAAACACCTAGAGCCATCATGACAATGGCTTGAAATACCAGAGGGTCGTTTCCTGTCTTTGCAAAGAAGTCCCAAGGTAATACACTTTTATCAA
>CAZCRJ010000392.1:0-3572 GCA_964501015.1 uncultured Roseivirgaceae bacterium
TCTGGATGGCTTCTATAGCGGAGCTAGTTTGCTGGCAATTCTAAATCTGATACTGCTGTTTTATTTAAAGCGCTCCTGGGGTGACCCCTTACGCTTCATCTTTTTCAGCACCTATTTTACGTTCAACCTCGTGCTCTTCTTTCTCATTAATTCGAGGCTCACGATTATGATTTTTATTTTGGTACTTGCCTTAACCCTGATCGGCCTAATCCGAATGCGTGGACTCTATTTGGTTTCCATGTTTACCATTCCCATTCTGCTAAGTTCAGGCTTACTCCTTTATAAAATCCTCCAATGGCCAGTATTCATTTCTATGCTTCAACGTGTAGATATTAAAGATGTAACCACTTTTAATGGCAGGGCATTTTTATGGAGAGATGCCATGGATTGGCTTTTGTATGATCAGCATGGATTGCTTCTGGGCAACGGACATAAGGGACACTATTTCCTAAACCTTATTTCTGATGTAGCCAAGCTATGGAATGAAAAGAACGTTCATAATATGCACCTGCATAGTACCTCTATGGAGATATTGGTGAGTCAGGGTGTTCTCCTTTTCCTGGTGTTTGCCTTTCTCTTTTATAAACTTTACATGCATTACAAAAACAGTCACCAGGTAGGAAAAGAAGAAGGATCATTTTTAACGGTCGATATCTTTCTATTATTTCTAATGAAAGTGGATAATTTTCTTTATATGGATGGATTAGGTTTTGTAATCTTCACCTTATTGGTTTCAAAAATTGCGTTAGACGGTAAGGTGAGAGAAAATCAAGCCATCCTTTCTTCGCGGCAATTGGATACGGTCTTTTTTAAACAGGAATCGCAGGGATTACAAGCGGCATAATTAAACTTTACAGTACTATGGTTTGCGTTGTTATTCCAGTTCACAATCGAAAGAAGCTAACGGAAGCTTGCCTGATTTCTTTGTATTACCAGACGGTGAAGAGTGATTATATCATTGTTGTAGATGATGGTTCAAGCGATGGAACAACGGAAATGATTACTAGCCAATTCCGTGAGGTAATTGTACTGGAAGGGAATGGTAATTTATTCTGGACGGCTGCCATTAATATGGGAATTCGGCATGCCCTGTCGCTGGGCGCAGATTATGTATTGACGATGAATAACGATACCGTTGCGTCTACCGATTTTATAGAAAAAATGATGGTCCATGCGGGCCCTACTATTTTATTAGGCGCCCTGGATATCGATATCCATACCAATACGCCATACTATGGGGGTGAACTATTTAATTGGAGAACGGGGCATTCGAAATATCTATTGGCATCGTTAAATAAAGCTGATCAGGTTGGACTACATGAAGTTTCATTGTTTCCTGGCCGAGGTCTTTTAATTCCAAGACAGGTATTTGAAAAAATTGGATTATTTGAAGAAAAAAGATTGCCACATTATCTGGCCGACTACGACTTCACCCAGTTGGCACGAAATAATGGGTTTCGTGTATTCTGCAATTACGATGCGAAGCTGTACACCTATCCCGATGAAGGAGGTGATCATAAAATCCGTAAATCCAAATCACTACGTAATTATTATAATCATCTGTTTAGTATACGGGGCGGGGGAAACTTACGAAATTTTACCGTGTATGCGCTGCGTAATTGTCCACCTAAGGATATGGTGTCCGCTTTAGTAGCGGGCTATTTCAGGAGGATGGCCGGTTTTTGGATGAAGTAATGTTACACTGAAAAATTATGGGCAATGAAGGATTTACTCAGCCCCAGAAATTTTTCGGTGTGGAGGTTGCATTTTGGAAAGAATCTTTTTAATTCCCCTTTTGACAATAATCGAATTTCTTCCACAATACTTCGTGCATATGCGCGCTTATAGCGAACACCATTAATCAGGGATGTTTTGGTTTGCAGGTATACTTGGATACCCTTCGGAAGGAATTGGAAAAATGGAAATTTAAAATGAGGCTCAATGGGAAAGTAGCGGTTAGGGGTTTGAATAAAGTAGTACCTTCCTACCCGCATGGCTTCCTTTGCCATCTTCTTTTGATTTTCTTTTGTGAACAAATGTTCGATTAATGAATTCGAAAATGAAATATCAAATGCACTATCTTTAAATTGAGATAAATCAGTAGCATCGCCTTTAATAACTCTGATATTGCTATATCCTGAATTTTCCGCTCGGATATTAACAATGGTTATCAGCGTATCTTTTTCCTGGTAGCCTTCATCCACCCAAAAGCGCACTGTTCCGCCAATATCTAAAATGGTTACGGGCTTATGGAAATCCTTAATCATATTTTCGAAAAGCAGGAAGCGTTTCTTCCTAAACTTACTACCCACATAATTGGGATCGGAGTAATTGTTAGGTTTTAGCGAAATGAAGTCAAAATTAAACATAGGTTGATTGTCATCTTTTGCGATGCTTGTAAATTTTAAAAAAAGCGCATAGTAGAATCCAGTGTGCTGATATTCTTATCAATACTACTCTATTAAAAGACAATAATCGATGATGTGCATCATCATTTCACAAATCTTTACAATAGCCTCCAAAAAATGCGATGCAGAATTTCACCAGTTGAAATAGCAAAGAAGAGGCTAGTGTAAGGGTGTAAACCTTATTGTATAATGGCCATCAGATCATTGGTAATGAGTACTTGATCAACTTGTACATTGTCATCCAGCCAGCCAATCATGAAGGAATTTGTACCCATCGTGAAGGGGAATAGCGCATCTGCAATTCCGTCTTTAACTTTTACCCAGGTCCATTGCGAACTTACGGGTGTTTTCCAAACAAACCATTTTCCCTTTCCATTATAAACATATTGTGATTTACTGGTCGAGGCTGAAGATTTTACCCGTGCCCATATCACATAAGTATCGGTTTTGGGTAGCGAAAAAGTATAGGTGGCGGAAGCAGGTGATGGAATAAAATAGTTCTGGCCATTGCCGGCAGGAATATAGAAGTAGTTTCCGTTTTTCGCCAAGGCGTCAGAACCTGTTGTCATCTTACCACTAAGCGATGCCTCGGATGAATCCAATCCTAATCGAACCGCGCTGCTGGTAGTAGTACTACCTGCGCCTACTGTAATCGATACACTACTAGATACTGTAGTAAGCCCTCCATTATCAATTGCTTTCGCACTTATCTGATAGGAGCCTGATGGGGGAGTCCATGTATAGGTATACGGACTTGTAAGGTCTTCGCCAAGTTTTGTGGCACCATTATAGAACTCCACTTTCGTGATTGTTCCATCGGAATCTGAAGCATTAGCAGTGATGCTAATAGTAGCCCCTGCTGCATAGCTTACATTATTTAACGGACTGGTGATGCTTACCTTTGGAGCAGTATTACCTGTTGAAGAATATTCATACGCTCCAATATCGGGTGCAGTACCTCCATAAGGAAATCCTACATTTATACCAGCATTAATTAGGGGACTTCCTGCCTTTGGCTTATAATATGGCGATGGTCTTGCGTCTGTTTTAGTGATCAACGGATCTGTAGTAAGATTATTTGCATAGGAACCGGCAACACTTCCAATCGCCAGGCGATCAAATAAATTATTTCTAACCGTTAACGTACTCAAGGTTGCACCGTTC
>CAZCRJ010000393.1:0-3571 GCA_964501015.1 uncultured Roseivirgaceae bacterium
TTTTGACGTAAAGAATCTTCGCTCTTGTAGTATAACGTAACATCCTTTTCTTCCACCTCACGTAATACATCGCCATACTTATATAACTTCTTTCCCTCCTTTTCCACTATCGTTTCCAGGAATTCATCTATTACATCGGTGTAAGACGAAGTGTGCATCCAGCCATTCTTTTCATTAAATCCCTGGTACACAAAAAACTGTCCCCATGTAACGGCACCATATACATTCAATCCTTCCTCACTGACCACATGCACTTCTCCACGAAAGAAAAAAGACGTGTGTGGATTGATTAACAACATTGCCTTTCCGGATTCGGTCAACTTACCCGCGATAGCAAAGCCATTAGAGCCTTGTGGGTCATTTCTGTCAATCATTGATAAACTATGTGTAAAATCTTCACCATCATACTGAGCCTGTTGAGGGTTGGCATCAGAAGGCTCATAAAACTCCTTAATTTTTCGTGTCGCGATAGACTCGATATCCCCGCCAATGCTCCCTTCGCTGAAATACATGGGCATCCAAGGTTCAAACCGGGTAAGCAGTTTTGGCGTTACTTCCGGATGTGTATGTAAATAGTAATTAATACCATCCGCGAATGCGTTGCATAATTTCTTTAACCACTCCGGACTACTTTCATACTCCGCAATAGCCTCTTCTTTTGTCATGAACAGATTAGCGCGAAGATCACTATAAAGTGCTTCTTCTCCTTCCACTTCAGCCAGCCGGCCAATTGCCCAGATATAATTCCGTTCTACTCTTGAAAAATCATCCTCACATTGTGCATACACTAAACCAAACACAGCATCGGCATCGGTTTTTCCGTAAATGTGTGGCACACCAAAATCATCCCGGATAATGCTTACCCGCGAAGCTTGTTCTTCCCACTGTTGAGTTTCAGTTTTAGGAATCTGACAGGATACAAAGAGGCTTAGAAAAAGGATACCAACTATGGAGCGCATGGGTTTTGGGTTATATCACTCAATATTAAGTATCCTTTAAGGTGTCGAACAACCGTTGATCACAAATATTTAATGATCATAACTAACCACTCTCGAAATTTCCCACTTTTCACCTTCATTTTTCCACACATGAACAAACTTGAATGTGCCACAGTCTTCTTTTCCATTTTCCATATGACAAAATCGGTGCGAGGCAATTTGCACTGCACCATAATCACCTATTGGGTAAACTTCCATACTACCTGGTACTAGCGTGCGGGTAAGTCCGAGTTTACGTTCACAATTTACCTTTATAGCATTAGTGGTATGTGAATAATCCGTGAGGCCACCTTTATCATGGTAAAATTCGAGGTCCTTTGTAAACATAGAACCAAATGTTTCAAGGTCGCAGGTGTTAAAAGCAGTAAAAACGATGCTATCCAGCGATTCAATCTTCTTAAACAGGTCATTGGAAGCCTGACCCGCAACAGCAAGTGAAGCAACTAAAAACAATGTAGTCAGGAATGTTTTCATATTTTTCAGATTAGTCTTGAATTGGAATGCATTCGAGATAAATCGAGGGTGTGAAAATGATGCCAAAAATAAATTCCTCAATTCAAACCCAATACGCTATTCCGATTCACAAAGGTGTACAAAATCGTAGGTCTGCCTGTTCAAAAGTGAACAATCTTCGTGGTACATACCATGTAATTAATTATTTTGGTAAAAAAACTTATGACCATTGATCCAAAATACAAGCCTATTCTCCTGGAAGCGTTGGGAGACATGATGTATAAATTATCTCTTCAACTGGCCGAACTGAAAGGCGGACCGTTAACAAAGGAACGAAAAGACCTAACCAGGAAACAAGTGCTCCTGGAAGACCTCCAACACATGGTCTCTGGGATAAAAGATTAAACGCAGTGACTATAAATACAGTCATCCGGTTACTCGACTTTTCCGTATGGCTCTAAACTATTCCTTTTTCACCCTCGCATACTCCGTGTCTTTAGGTTTCAGACATTGTAGTACGCGTCTCATGATGCTTGTTCCCATCAACATGAGATGATTCGGCATCTACCCGCCTAAGGTCATACGTATCGGAATACATCGTGTTGTTTTGTATCTTTATCGATCATCAATTCCAGTCACCATGATCAACTCTCCCATTCTTAAAAACAATCCCAACCTCTATGTTTTTCTTCCCCTATTCTATACGGTATGGTCGGATTTGATTTTAACGCCCAGTGAATACGCCACATTGGAAGGTTTGATAAAAAGCCAACGCTGGCTGAATGAGGAAGAGCGTAATTTTTTGATCGCTCAGCTTGATTCTGCTTCACCCCCCTCGCCCGATGAATTAATCAACTGGCGCGAAGAAATTAAAAAAGTAGCTGGACAACCGGGAGCACACGATAGCCTTGTAGACCTGGGCATGCGACTGGCAGAATTAAATGGGAATGGAAGCATTGGCGAAACGTTGCTTACTGCAAAACCATCGTTACAGAAAATTGAGACCACACTTGGTTTTATCAGCAGTGAAGTAGTCTTTCATTTTCAAGATATTCATGATACCCTCACCACACAACAGGAAACCCGATTCAATTTTGAAGTTGATGAGCTTACCCGATTGCTGGAAGGTGACCAGGCAGAAATAATCCATAAAGTAAAAACCATTATTTCGGATCCTGAATTCAACTATGTTGATCCCGGTAATCTCGATACATATCGCAAACAGGTACTGCAATGGTGTAAACACCTGGCCGATCAGGGCCTGGGAGGAATTGCCTATCCAAAGCAATATGGTGGCAAAGATGATATGGCTGCTTATTTCACGGTAATGGAAACCCTAAGTTATCATGACTTGAGCATGGTTATCAAATTTGGTGTACAGTTCGGATTATGGGGAATGAGTGTGTATTACCTCGGCACGGAAAAGCATCATAAAAAATACCTGAAAGCAATCGGCTCGCTTGAACTGCCCGGATGTTTTGCCATGACAGAAACCAATCATGGATCAAATGTAAAGGGCATTGAAACTACGGCAACGTATGATCACGCTTCCCAAACATTTATCATACATACGCCACATGAACTTGCCCGAAAGGAATACATCGGCAATGCGGCTTGCCACGGACAAATGGCCACCGTTTTTGCCAAATTAATACTGAACGAAAAAGATTACGGTGTAAGCGCTTTTGTTGTTCCATTACGGGATGCGAAGGGGAAGCTTGCGAAAGGTGTTACAATAAAAGACTGTGGACGAAAAATGGGATTGAATGGTGTTGACAATGGGATCATTGAATTTGATCAGGTTGTTATTCCTAAGGAAAACATGCTTGATAAATACGCGGGCGTTGATGATGATGGAAAATTTGTAAGTCCGATTGCCAGTGATAACCGCAGGTTTTTTACCATGCTGGGAACATTGGTTGGAGGGCGAATAGGAATTCCTCGTTCAGGATTGTCTGCCAGTAAATCCGGTTTAACCATTGCCATCCGGTATGGCGATCAGCGCAGACAATTCGGTCCGGAAGGAGGAAGTGAGGTGCCTATTTTAAATTACCGCACCCATCAGCGCAGGCTCATGCCCTTATTGGCGATAAGGCGCTTCAGATCATCGGGGCTGATGA
>CAZCRJ010000394.1:0-3569 GCA_964501015.1 uncultured Roseivirgaceae bacterium
ATGTTCCGGTTCCATTGGGTGACGTGGTACGGGAAAATGTAAAGGATGTTGAGGCGCTCACACGGTATTCATCAACGTATGCTGAATTCAAATTTGGTGAAGAAATAGTTGATTCAGGCCTATCCTATATTGATCCTGAATTTTTTAATCTCTTTACATTTGACTTTATACAGGGAAATCCTTCAGTCATCTCGAATAAAGCCAGTATAGTAATCAGTGATGAACTGGCCATGCGTTTATTTAATACCACGGATGCAGTAGGCAAAGGAATAAGTCATATTCTACGTGATGGCAAACTTCGGGAATATGAAGTGGGCGCTGTGTTCAAATTACCCCCCACTAATTCCAGTTTTAACGATCAGTCCTATAGTCTCTATGAGAACTATTGGGAAATTGCACCTGAACTTAAACAAGGCACCAATTGGTATTATAGAAATACACTCTTTGTTCGCGTTAAAGATCAGACAAGGGTAGCTGCTGTTGAACAACAGTTACTTTCCTATACAGAGAATAATAATGTAGTACGCGAAGATTTTATCATAAAGTCCTTTAAACTAGATTCGTTTGTTGGAATGGCTGTCAGGGATACGTACGCTGACAGACCCGGCTCCTGGACACGTGATGCATCACCTCTCGCAGCCGTAGCCGGTGTAGGTGTGATGGGTATTTTTGTGTTGCTGATTGCGTGCTTTAATCTTACGAATACATCCATTGCCATTTCGTCACGCAGACTTAAAGAGATTGGTATTCGCAAAGTGATGGGGAGCATGCGAAGTCAGTTGGTTTTCCAGTTTATTGGTGAAACCATGATGGTGTGTTTTATATCCCTATTGCTGGGAATGGCCATTGCCGACTGGTTACTGATTCCTGCCTTTAACTCGTTGTGGCCGTACATGAAGTTAACGACCAATTATTTTGGTAAGCCAGATTTTCTCTTCGTGATGATCGGTATTCTTTTTTTTACCGGTCTGTTGGCCGGCAGTTATCCGGCTTTTTATATCAGCAAATTTCAGCCAACAGCAATCCTGAAAGGCAAGCTTAAGTTTGGCGGTACCAATACGTTTACGCGGGTTTTACTAGCGCTGCAATTTGCCATTTCCCTGATCGGCATTGTGTGCAGTATTGCGTTTACAGAAAACGCAACCTATCAGCGCGAATTTGACCTTGGCTTTAATCAGAAAGAAGTATTGTTCACCTGGGTTAGCAATGAATCGGAATACAATGCGTTACGCGATGTTATGGTGCAGAATCCGGATGTAGTATCAGTAGCCGGTTCTGAACATCACCTTTTCTCAAACAGGTATAATGATCCAATCAAGCATGAGGGTACTGAAATTGAAGTAGACATCATGCATGTAGGAGAGGACTATATAAAGACTGCAGGATTCTCGGTTGTGGAGGGACGAAATTTTGTAAAGGACTCTGAAACCGATAGGAGGGAATCCGTTATCATCACACAAAAACTTGCTTCCAGTTTTGGCTGGGATAAGCCACTGGGAAAAGAAATCATTTGGATGGATACAGCAAAATTTTATGTGGTGGGTGTAATCAGTGATGTGTACACCAATGGGTTATGGCGAGATATGGAGCCCATGATGATCCGGCTTAGTGCACCTGAAAAGTACCGGCATCTCCTGATTAGTGCGCCCGTGGATAAAATTACTTCTGTGAATGAATACATGGAAGCAAAGTGGAAGGAAGTATTCCCGAATCGGAAATTTGCCAGCCGGTATATGAGTGATTCCAATGTTGAAGCAGTAACCGTCAATACCAACATTGTCAAGATGTTTGTTTTCCTGGGAATCGTTGCCGTATTGCTATCGATAACCGGATTATTCACCCTGGTGTCGCTGAACATCATTAAGAAAATGAAGGAGATCGGAGTACGCAAAGTATTGGGCGCATCGATAGTAAATATTTCACGCGTGATAAATGTTGAGTTTGCCATCATCCTGCTCATCGCATGCGTTTTAGGGACAGCCGGAGGCTTTTGGATGTCGGATATGCTGATGAATAGTATCTGGAAGTTTTACCAGCAGGCAACGGTTACAGCCATGATAATTTCTTCGCTGATTATTCTTACCGCATCGGTGTTGACCATTGGTATGAAAACATACAACGCTGCCAGCATGAACCCGGTAAATGTTTTGCGTGACGAATAATTTATAAATCGAGGATTTATTTTCGGAGGCATGTAACCTGAATAGTGCTTACGCGTCTTACACTCTACCTGCCTGACCTGTTTTTCGATTTTGCCTCAAATAAGGAAGTCATTAACCTGATACGAAATTATCATGCTTAGAAATTACATTACAGTGGCTGTACGGAATATCCTGAAGCACCGCGCATTTTCCTTTATCAATATTTTTGGTCTGGCAGTGGCCATGACCATATGTATGGCCATTATGATGCTGGTGGCCGATCAGATGATGAACGATCGACATAATCCAAACAGGAGCCGCATCTTTAGAATAAATACGATTCCATTTTTTGAAGGAAAAACTGAACTACGAGGAAATGAAACAGCCACCACAACACTGCCTGTTCGTAACGAGTTGCTGAATTCCTACACCGGAGTGGAAAAGGCTGTACGTCTGGTGCGCGGATTCGGGAATAATTGGATGGAACTGGAGCCGGGTTATGATATTAACATACCGGTCAGTGGATATTTTGCTGATCCGGAAGTACTGGAAGTATTTAATCATGAGTTGTTATATGGTGATCCAAAAACAGCATTGATTGATCCGTATTCTGTTGTGCTGACAAAAAAGTCTGCAGAAAAATTATTTGATATAGAGAACCCGGTTGGTGAACTATTGAAAGTAGGAGAAATAGGTACCTATAAAGTTACAGGCGTTCTTAAAGAGACTTCGAACAAATCGCATATTGTGTCCGAAGCATTCGCCAGTATTTCCACACTTAATAGTCTGGCTGAAGCAGGTACTTTAGGAAATAAAAAGAATCTTGAGAGCTGGAATAATTACACACAAGGATGGGTATATATCCTGTTGGAGGAGGGAACGCAGCCGGAAGAAATACAGGCTCATCTAAATAAGATCCATACGGCACATTTTAGTGTACTGCCAACTCCTGAATCAGTGGGCGCCCTCTACACCCTTCAAAACCTGATGAAGATCTCACCCGGCCCGATGATTAACAATCCGATAGGTCCGTTTATGCCGTGGATAATTATTTATTTTTTATCCGCACTTGCCGGTATTGTGTTGATTACTTCCTGCTTCAACTTTACAAACCTGTCCATTGCACGATCGCTAAGCCGTGCGCGGGAAATTGGCGTGAGGAAAGTAACAGGCGCTGTGCGTATTCAGATTTTTAATCAGTTTATCAGTGAATCGGTAGTGATCGCCTTGTTTGCTCTTGTGCTGGCAATGGCCATGCTCATCTTGCTAGAACCGTTTGTTCTGGATTTAGCTTTTGCCCGTGCCTTACGGTGGGATTTTTCAGCCAATTATTTTGTGTATATCCTGTTTCTTTTGTTTGCCATCGTAGTTGGCATCATGGCCGGGTTATTTCCTGCCGGTGTGTTATCGGGATTTCAACCCGTTAAA
>CAZCRJ010000395.1:0-3556 GCA_964501015.1 uncultured Roseivirgaceae bacterium
ACTGTTGCGGCCAATGGAAATCAAAACACGGTTAAAACTTTTAACCTGGTGGTTATTAGTGTCATGAAGGTGATGTATGATCACCGGTTTTTCAAGTGTTACCTGATCAGGAACCTGAATGTGGATAGCCTCCGTCCACGCAGCAGTATTCCATGCTACAAGGGGATCGCTGTTATAATCGGCCAGTGTGCCGAGTTGATCCACCGATTGGTTCTCAGTAAGAATATCAATCGTTACCTGTTGTTTGTCAAAGGAAGAAAGTTCTTTAGAATAGTAACCATTCACCAGCACTACTACGTGTGCATCCAGACCTTTAATAGAGAACGGTTTAATGTCTGTTAGAGAAGAAGGTACTGGTGTTTGTTGTACGAGATCAAAGTTCTTCTCCAATACACGCGTAATGGGCGCGAATTTATATTCTTCGTTTTTGGTGGTTGGGAGTCCGAGACGTTGAAACGCCTCACGTGCTGCAGTACGCACCGTTCCTTGTCCGGTTAAACCGGAGAGGATCGCTTCAGTACTATTTTTACTCTCTACAGATGTATTCATTTCACTACAGCGATTAAACAACGGCTACTTCATCTTTTATCCAGTCGTATCCTTTTGCTTCCAGTTCAAGCGCAAGGTCTTTTGTACCCGATTTCACGATTTTACCTTTGAACAATACGTGAACAAAATCAGGAACAATATATTCGAGCAAGCGCTGGTAGTGGGTTACCACGATAATGGAATTGTTCTTATTGCGTAATTTATTTACGCCTTTCGCTACTATGCGCAAGGCATCAATATCAAG
This sequence comes from uncultured Roseivirgaceae bacterium, assembly GCA_964501015.1. Classification (GTDB taxonomy): domain Bacteria; phylum Bacteroidota; class Bacteroidia; order Cytophagales; family Cyclobacteriaceae; genus UBA2336. Next base: position 794 of record CAZCRJ010000395.1, read on the forward strand.
ACCTGAGTCAGTTTCGTCAAGAATGGCTAGCTTAGGTTCCAACATGGCCAGCTGAAAAATTTCATTTCGTTTTTTCTCTCCGCCAGAAAAGCCCTCGTTGAGGGAACGGTTTAGCAGGGATTGTTCAATTTCCACAAGCTTCATTTTTTCCTTCATCAGGCTCAAAAAAGAAACTGCATCAAGTGGTTCTTGTCCGCGTGCTTCCCGTACCTGGTTAAGAGCAGTTTTCATGAAATTGATGGTGCTTACACCAGGAATCTCTACCGGGTATTGAAACGCAAGAAATACACCTTGACGTGCACGTTCCTCCGGAGCAAGCTCCAGTAAATTTTTACCCAGATAGTCAATCTCACCTTCGGTAACTTCAAATTCTTCACGGCCGGCCAATACAGATGCCAAGGTACTCTTTCCGGAACCATTTGGGCCCATAATGGCATGAACTTCTCCCGGCTTAACAACCAGGTTGATGCCGTTGAGAATCTGATTATCCTCGATTTTTGCATGTAGATTTTTTATCGATAACATAGTGCTTTCTTACTGATTACTTTTTTGACAATGATTTATTGATTACTAATATTATCCTACGCTGCCTTCCAGTGTTAAGGCTAATAGTTTCTGTGCCTCCACGGCAAATTCCATGGGCAACTGGTTGAGCACCTCCTTAGCATACCCGTTAACAATTAGGGCTACAGCCGATTCCTCATCAATGCCCCGTTGCAGGCAGTAGAAAATCTGGTCTTCACCAATTTTAGAGGTGGTAGCTTCGTGTTCCACTTTAGCCGAACTGTTTTCTACATCAATGTATGGGAAGGTGTGTGCTCCGCATTGGTCGCCCATTAAAAGGGAATCACACTGAGAGAAATTCCGTGCGTTGGTCGCGCGTTTATGAATATGTACTTGACCGCGGTAACTGTTCTGGGAGTGACCTGCTGAAATTCCCTTCGATACAATACGTGATTTAGTATTCTTACCGATGTGGATCATCTTGGTACCGGTATCGGCCTGCTGGTAATTGTTGGTTACGGCTACTGAATAGAATTCACCGGAGGAGTGATCACCTTTAAGGATGCACGAAGGATATTTCCAGGTTATGGACGAACCCGTTTCCACCTGTGTCCAGGAAACTTTCGAATGGTCGCCAAAGCACAAGGCGCGTTTGGTTACGAAGTTGTAGATGCCACCTTTACCCTGCTTATCCCCAGGATACCAGTTTTGTACCGTTGAATACTTGACATGCGCATTTTTCATCGCATAAATTTCAACAACGGCTGCGTGCAACTGGTTTTCATCCCGCTGTGGAGCAGTACATCCTTCGAGGTAACTAACGTAAGAACTTTCCTCGGCAACGATAAGCGTGCGTTCAAACTGGCCGGTGTTGGCGGCATTTATCCTGAAATAGGTGGAAAGTTCCATAGGACACCGAACCCCTTTCGGTATGTAGCAGAATGAACCATCGCTGAAAACAGCAGAATTCAAGGCTGCGAAGTAATTATCGTTCATGGGAACAACTGATCCCAGGTATTTCTTGATAAGTTCAGGATGTTCATGCACTGCTTCACTGAACGAACAGAATATAATTCCCAGTTCGCCTAGTTTCTCTTTAAAAGTGGTGGCTACTGAAACGCTATCCAGCACAGCATCAACAGCGATTCCCGTAAGGCGTTTTTGTTCCGTAAGGGATATTCCGAGTTTTTCGAATGTCTTTAATAATTCAGGATCAATTTCATCCAGACTATTAGGCTTTACTTTTTGTTTGGGTGCAGCATAGTAAATGGCATCCTGATAGTTAATTTCAGGGTAGGTGACGTTGGGCCATTTCGGTTCCGTCATTTTAGTCCAATGGCGATAGGCTTTCAGGCGCCATTCCAGCAACCATTCGGGTTCATTTTTCTTGGCGGAGATATACCGCACAATACCCTCATTTAAGCCTTTTGGGGCTGCCTCCATTTCAATATTGGATGACCAGCCGTGCTCGTATTCCTTCGAGGTGAAATCTTCCAGAACCTGATTGTCTTTACTCATTGAAGCCTATTTAGACTAATTTTAAATTAAGGGCAAATATAAAACAGAAATGCCATTGTTTGGTTCAAAACGGCAATAAGTTTCCCTCAGATCAGTTCGAGATTGCGGTCCAGGCTCTCTTCCAGCGATATCATTGTTTCTGTTCGTTCTATCCCGTCAACTTGCTGGATTTTATCGTGCAGCACGGATTTGAGGTGATTGGTGTCCTTGCAATGAATTTTAACGAACATGCTGTAATTGCCGGTGGTATAGTGAATGTTGGTAATTTCAGGTATTGCCTTGAGTTTGGCCATTACTGAGTCGTAAAGGGCGCTTTTTTCTAGAAAGATTCCGATAAAGGCGGTGATGTCATAGCCCAGTTTGGCATAATTCACTTTCAATGTTGTCCGTTCAACTATTCCCAGCTCCTCCATTTTATTCATCCTCACATGTATAGTGCCCCCGGAAACAAAAACTTTCTTGGCTACTTCTGTAAAGGGTTTTTTGGCATCCTGCATGAGGATTTCCAGAATCTTTAAATCGGTATTGTCAACTTTATAATTTTGCGCCATACTGGTAAGGGATAATTATGATATTTTCAATTAATAGACAATTATATTAAAAAATATGTAATTAATAGTACATTCTGTTGATGCAGAATCATTTTAAGCGTTGTTTTGTTGCAACAATACATTGTAGGGTGTTGAAATTGGCAGACAAGCCCTCCTGTCTCGGGGGTGGGGGTAAAAAGGATAAACGCAG
>CAZCRJ010000396.1:0-3556 GCA_964501015.1 uncultured Roseivirgaceae bacterium
CTTGTCCATCCGAAAGCAAAGAAGTAACGAACGCTTTTTAAAAGAGTACTTCGTTCTGTTTCAGGTTGATTAGGTAGTCGGGGTGCATGAGCGTTTTGGCACAGGCTTCAGCATGCGGTAGTTCATACCGGAAATAGAACTTCATGGTGTGAATGATGCCTTCATAAAATTCACGCTTTTGATGTTCAAACGATCCGGTCCTAAGATTTTGCTGCGCGTGCACGGCTTGCTTCAACCATTGCCACGCCACGATAGTATTCCCCATCATTTCCATGAACACCGTGGCATCGGATAAATACCGGTCGATATCGCCCTCTTTAATGAAGGTGCTGAAGTGATTCAACACGTCACTGATGCGCTTAACTTCTTCTTCCAGCAGAGTAGCATGGTTGCGGAGTTCTTCATGTCCACGAGCCTGTCTGATGGTTTCATGAATTCGTGTGGCCAGCAGCGCCAGTGCTTTTCCTTTCTCCATCGGAATTTTTCTTCCTAATAAATCAAGGGCTTGAATGCCGGTGGTGCCTTCATAGAGCGTATAGATTTTTACATCGCGGTAATATTGTTGAACCGGGAAATCCATGGTGTAGCCATATCCTCCGAACACCTGGATGGCAAGTGCAGCCGACCGGTTGGCCTGTTCAGAGCACCATGCCTTTACAATGGGTGTTAATATTTCGAGTAGAAGCCAGGCTTCCTGCTGATCAGTATCCTTGGCACCGTGTGCCAAATCAAATTGACGGTTGCATTCCATGGATAAGGCCAGTCCTCCTTCAACAATGGCTTTTTGTGTGAGCAACATACGTTGCACATCTGCGTGGTTTATAATGTGTGTAGGAGGCTTTAACGGATCTTTTTCGCTTGGTAGTCGGCCTTGCGGTCGCTCCTGTGCATACGCAAGCGCAGCATAGTAGGCAGCCTGGGCAATGGTTACTGCACCCATGCCTACGCTGATTCGTGCTTCGTTCATCATCTGAAACATATAGGTCAGCCCTTTGTGTGGTTCACCTACCAGCCATCCTTTGCAAGTTCCTTGATCACCAAACACCAAATGGGTAGTGGCGTAAGCGCGCTGTCCGAGTTTTTGGAAATCTCCAGCACAAAATACATCGTTACCGGTGAGTTCTCCGTTTTCTCCGGGCCAGAATTTGGGAATGATGAAGAGTGAAATACCTTTTGTTCCGGCAGGTGCACCTTCAATCCGTGCGAGGGTGAGGTGAACAAAATTTTCACAGGCTTCGTGTTGCCCACCAGAGATGAAAATCTTTTGTCCTTTGATGGAATAGTATCCATCGCCAAGCGGAGTGGCAGTTGTAGTGATATCAGAAAGTGAACTGCCGGCTTGAGGTTCGGTTAGGGCCATGGTGCCCTGACATTTCCCTTCATACATGTTCGGAACAAAACGGTTATGTTGTTCTGCATTACCAAAACTATTGATTAACGCGGCTGCCCCAGCGGTGAGAGTCATGTAGCCGATTGCACCGTTGATGGCCGATGAAAAGATATGATGTCATGAATTGAAGATCATCATGGGCAATTGTAAACCGCCATGACTAATCTTTGCCGAGCCGCTGATCCATCCCTGTTCGGCACCATTTTGAATGATGGTTTTCAGTTGAGGATGTGTTTTAACGCCACCGTTTCCATCGTAGTAAACATGATCAACATCCATTTCTTTAAAAAACGGATACATATCCCGGTCGGCAAGTTGTTTGGCTGATTCGATAATCATCCAGGCTTGATCCCAATCCAGGTGACTAAATTTTTCAAGACGGAATAAATCGTTGACTCCATGAACTTCCTGAAGGAGGAACCGGATATGTTCTAGACTTGTATAGCGTTCCATTGGTGAGGAAAATAAAATGAAAAATAAATTTAAACTATTACTAAAATAACTGATATGCAATGCGTTATGATCCAACGCATAAAATTCTCAGCATAAAATTGGTGTCATTATAAATAAGAGGAAAATAAATTCCCATAAAAACTTTGATTACAGCCGCTAGGCGCACAATGTGAAAATAATGCTTGTCTACCTTTCTGATAAGTATATTTTTACAAAATCAATTAGTGTTTATAACAGGCTTTAATCTTCCTTGAATGATGACCAGGCAAATCATTTGCTTGCTGAGAATTTCTTTACTCGGCATTTTCTTAACGTTCAGTTTTTCATCCACTAGTTTTTCACAAGTACTTCAACAGGATTATGATGCGCTCGTTGCGTTTTACACGGCTACGAATGGTGATGGCTGGACCACTAAAACCGGCTGGCTCGGACCAAATGATGCTAGCGTAGGCAATTGGTTTGGCGTAACAGTGGAAAGCGGACGCGTGGTGCAGATTAATCTACCAAATAATAGCCTCAGTGGAACACTGCCTGCTCAACTTTCGGACCTTACAGCGTTGCGTTTTTTGGTTCTTGGTCCTGATCAACCCCCGTTTACCAATCAAATTGGAGGGACTATTCCTTCCGAAATCGGAAACCTTACTGATCTTATCCGGCTTAATTTACAGTTCAATGCGTTCATCGGATCCATACCCACAGCACTCAGCAACCTCCCAGCGTTAGCTCGACTGGAACTGTCTGCCAACCAACTTTCAGGAACGATTCCTGCATCTTTGGGAAATCTGTCAGCCTTACAGTTTTTGGCGTTAGGTAGTAACAGTTTAACCGGTGGCATTCCATCTGAACTAGGACAACTTACAGCATTAACTTCACTTTCGTTGGCGGCCAACCAATTGTCAGGTTCAATTCCTGTTTCATTGGGCAACCTTAGTCAGTTGATTAGTTTACAACTACAATTGAATCAGCTTTCCGGAAGTTTACCGATAGAGTTAAGAGATTTAACAGCACTACGTAATTTTTATTTTAACAACAACCAACTTACAGGTGGTGTACCATCCTGGCTTGGCGACATGACAACATTGGAAATTGTACAAGGCGACAATAATGCCTTAGCCGGAACACTGCCAGCAACATTAGGTAATCTCAGTAACCTCACTACACTTACTTTTACCAACTGTCAGCTAACCGGTGCAGTACCTTCGTCTCTAACCAATCTTGGTGCGTTAACCTTCTTGCGCCTGAACACTAATTTCTTTACCTCCTTACCGGATTTATCAACGATTAGTGGGTTGAGCGGAACAACTAATTTTCAGATTCAGAACAACAACCTCACGTTCGAAAGTATTGAGCCTATAGTGGTAAAAAATCCAACGTATACTCCGCAACGGCAAATTCCGGGCATTGCCAATTTTGCTGTCAATGAAGGAGATCCTATTACGTTAACGTATTCAGTAGGTGGCAGTGTTAACAGCTATCAATGGTATAAAAACAATATAGTGATACAGGGAGCCACCAATGCAACATTTACTGTTCCTTCGGCAGCATTATCGGATGCAGGCACGTATCATCTGGAGATTACCAATTCAATCGCAACAGCGCTTACACTGCGAACGGAAAATACTGTTGTCACTGTTTCCGGTGCACCAGGGCCGGAATGGAAAATTGTAGATGTAGGATCTACAAATGGACTTAATGATGTACACTTTGCAGATG
>CAZCRJ010000397.1:0-725 GCA_964501015.1 uncultured Roseivirgaceae bacterium
GGTGCCTCTATAATTAACCCAGACGATGTAGAGTCGGTTAATATTTTAAAAGGTGCTGCTGCTACTGCCCTTTATGGATCACGAGCAGCTGCCGGTGTTATTCTGGTTACAACAAAGAGAGGTAAAACAGGTAAAGGAGGAAAACCAACAGTTACCTTCAATTCTTCGCTTCGTTTTGACAATCTGTTTAAAGTACCTGATTACCAAAACGAATATGCAGGTGGTCAAAATTTTAAGTATGACTCTTCGGCCATATTTAATAACTGGGGACCGCGTATAGTTGGGCAGCAAGTAACCGAATCAATTACCGGAAATACAGTAGCCCTGCAGGCGTATCCTGAGAACTACAGGGATTTCTACCGAAAGGGAAAAACCCTTATCAACAATTTTAGTGTTTCCGATGCTGGTGAGCGCGGAGATTATCGGCTAAGTGTCACCTCGTTAAATCAAACGGGTATTTTGCCAAATGCTTCATTGGAGCGCTTGACCTTAGGCTTTAATGCAGGAATGAAGCACAGTGAAAAGTTCAAAACACGATTTGGGCTTCAATATATAAATACACAATCGAAGGGAACAGGAGTTGCCGGGGCAAACGATCCCAACATTTGGGGTTTAAACAGTTTTGTACGTTCAACTAATTATAACAACTACAAACCCTGGATTGATGCGGCAGGAAATCAGATTAACACAGCAGGTAATACGGATAACAACCCCTTCTGGCTGCA
>CAZCRJ010000397.1:735-3548 GCA_964501015.1 uncultured Roseivirgaceae bacterium
AACGGGATGATGAAAGGTTCCTGGGAAATTTTGAAGCCACCTATAGTCCATTAACATCATTGAATTTTACTGCTCGGGTTGGCTATGATTTTGACATCGATAATCGCCTAATAACAAATCGTGTTGGTACACGATCCCGCGCTACGGGTGATTTTTTAATTGATGGCATTAACCGGACACAACTTAACGTTGATGTGATCGGAACTTATTTTAAAGAGTTAGGCTCATCTTTCAACCTGAAATTTTTAGGAGGTTACAACTTTAACAGGAGGGGGTTCTCATCTGAAACATTGTTTTCACAAAACTTAAGTATCCCGGAGTTGTTCAATCCCTCCAATGCCACCGTAAATACGCCAACACGCGGTTTTGCTGAACAGGTATTATTCGGAACGTATGGTGAAGCATCAATAGGTTATGAGAACTGGGCGACTCTAACCTTAACTGGTCGAAATGATTGGTCATCTACGCTACCAGAAGATAACCGATCTTATTTTTATCCCTCAGCAAGCTTAGCAGTAGTTTTAACCGATGCATTAGGATTAGAGAGTAACGTGTTGAACTATGCAAAAATGAGGGCCAGCGTTGCACAAGTCGGTAATGACACCGATCCCTATCAGTTATTATTCCAGTATTTTCCGGTTGCCATTGCAACGGGGCAATATGGATTAAATCAGAATTTTCCATTTGCAGGTCGATTGGGATTTCAGGCTACCAATGTAATTCCGCCTGCAAATCTGCAGCCCGAAAAACAAACAACCGTTGAGGTTGGCGCTGAATTACAATTTTTACAAAGCAGGCTAACACTTGATGTGGCTTACTTTAACTCCAATAATCAGAACCAGATTATTGCAGCGCCCATATCGCCATCATCCGGTTTTGCGTTCAAGCGCATCAACGCAGGTGAGATTGCTACTTCCGGCATTGAGCTTTCGCTTGATGCAAAGGTTATCGATGCCAATAACTTTCGATGGAATAGTATAGTAAACTTTACTCAAACTGATTCGAAAGTTAAAAGCTTAACCGAAGGGGTTGAACGCATTCTTATTGCAAGTGAATTTAATAATATTCAAGTTGTAGCTATACCAGGAGAAGAGTACCAACTTTTTGGTACATCATACCTCAGGCACGAAGATACGGGCAGACTGATCATTAATCCGAATACGGGACTTCCTCAGGCTGGTCCATTGAAAAGCTTTGGATCCGTATTGCCCGACTTTACTATGGGCTTTATCAATCAATTCAGTTTTAAGAATTTTACGATTTCTACTACCATTGATTGGAGAAGCGGTGGTTTATTAAGCTCGGCAACAGTGTTAGGTTTGTGGACTGGTGGCGGTGCAGGGGAAACGGCCATTAACCGTGAAGGAAGCTACATCATTTCAGGTGGTGTTTTGTTAAATGGTGATGGTACTGTTCGTGATAATGACATACCTGTACGAAGCACACAAACCTTCTGGACAAATATCAATCCTGGTGGTGCTGCTGAATCGCAGATCTTTGACGCTTCGTTTGTGAAGCTTCGTGAAGTTGGTGTTTTCTATACATTGCCCCGCAGTGTATTGGGTAATAGCTTCATTACCAATTTACAAATTGGCGTAGAAGGCCGAAACCTTGCATTACTTTATTCCAAAGTACCACATATTGATCCTGAAGCTACATTGTTTGGAGCAGGTGCCGATGGATTCGGAGTGGAGCGTAATGCTGTGCCATCTACACGCAGTATCGGATTTAATGTGAGAGTCTCGTTTTAATTTTTAAGAAAAAATATTTCGTATGAAAAAAATTGTAATTATGATGTCGGCTGTAATTGGATTATTGCTGCCGGTATCGTGTGATGATCAGTTGGATATAAACACGAATCCACTATCGGCTTCAACCGCAGATCCAAACGCTGTATTGCCTTATGTAATAGTCCAATATAGTAACCGGAAAACCACTGAGTTGGGTACGCGGATGCATGATGTATACCAGTTTATAGCCAATATATTTAATAGTCCTAAAACCGGAGGGAATACCGCTGGTGGATTCCTATCCGGAAATTTTTGGGGGATGATCTATACGCAAGCCTTATCAAATCTTTCATTGGTGGAGCGCGATGCCTTGGCTGCAGGTGAATCAAATAATAATGTGGCAGCCATTGCCAAAATTTTGAAGGCCTTAGCATTTTTTGACGCCACAAGTTGCTGGGAGCAGATTCCTTTTACGGAGGCCTTGAATGCTTCAGATTTTCCACAACCCAGATTTGATGAGCAGCAAGTTGTTTTAAACGGAATTGTTGAAATGCTTGATGAAGCTATGGCCTTAATTGATGCCATGCCTGCTTCTGGTGTTTTCAATGTAACCCAAGGCGATTTGATCTATGGGGGTAATATGAATAACTGGAGGCGTTATGCGAATTCTTTGAAGATCAGGGTTTTGATGTTGATCCGAAATAAGGATACTTCGGTTGATACAGCGCTTCTCGCTGCATTGAATGGGCCTGTTATTGAAATAAATTCACAGGTAGCCATGCTCAGGTACTCGGGTACATCGGGTAATGTAAATGCCTGGAAGTTGATCGTAACTGCATATGGTACGGGGTCGAATGAAACGACCAATTACTTTGGTCCTTCACCAGTTATTCGTCCACTGCTGGAAAATGATCCACGGTTACCGTTGTATTGTATAGATGGTACTGCTGGTGGATATCAAGCACAGCCTATTGGTGTATTCCCGAATAATGCTACCGCCCGCTACTCCGATAACGTTATTAGAGGTACTTTACCCGATATTTGGTTTCTTCCTGCTGAGATAACTTTTTATCGAGCAGAATT
>CAZCRJ010000398.1:0-3547 GCA_964501015.1 uncultured Roseivirgaceae bacterium
CCATTGAATGCCGTCATCCAGCAATTTTAAATAGGCATCTTTTCCCAAGGTGCGCCAATTACCGGGGTGCACCGGCAGGCGTACAATGTTGGATCCCCAGTTTTTTATTTCCTGAAAATACCTTTTGTTCCACTGCTTGTCGTTGTTGAGTTTATACGGATCACTGGTGTTAAGTCCGCGAAACACAATGGGTTTACCAGTATTATTTACAAATGTATTCCCCTTTACATGAATGCGGGGTAAGGGTTCTGTCTGTGCGGATAGCACGCTCAGGCTGTTCAGATAAACAAATAGGATAGCGGCTAAAGTTTTCATTGGTGCACGTAGTACTTCTTATCTTTCTAATCTGAATCGTGTCTTTACATTACCAACCGACAAGGTGAACTATCCATCTTCAAGAATCCTCTTGTTATCTTATCAGGAAACCACAGTTGTTCAGACCGTTAATGGTAAGATAAAGTTGCCGGTAAAAATAACTTTCTCATGGGTGAAAGAAGGGTTTGGAAATGGGTAAAAAATGGCAAAATATTAGCTTGATTTTCATTTTAGTTAATCGGCTAACTTTCAATGTTATTTCGTTGCACGTATTCCGAAGGGGTAACTCCAAACATTTTCTTAAAGCATTCGCGGAAGTAGGGTAGGTCGGTAAAGCCAACTTCGTAGGTTACTTCTGCAACATTGAGTTGGTGTTGCTCCAGTAGTTGTGCTGCTCTTTTCAATCGCATGGAGCGTATAAACTCATTGGCAGAAAATCCCGTAATTGCTTTTAATTTTCTATACAGTTGCATACGGCTCATGGCGACATCACGGCAAAGATTCTCAATCGTGTATTCAGCGTTAGTCATGTTGAGTTCGATACTCTCCATTACTTGCTGGATAAACAGTTCATCAGCAGAATTAAGGGTTACCTTCTTAGGCTCAATATTTAATAGGTGGCTATTTTTGAAGACTTCATGCATCCGCGTGCGTAGTTGTAACAGGTTGCGCACCTTTAACTCCAATACCTTTGGATTGAACGGTTTAGTCAGGTATTCATCAGCACCTGTTTCAAGTCCCTCAACTTTAAAAATCAAGGATGTGCGCGCAGTAAGCAGTATTAGTGGTATATGGGATGTTCGCTGGTCATGCTTTAATTTTCTGCACAGCGTAATGCCATCCATTACTGGCATCATTACATCGCTAATGATAATATCTGGAATAGTGGTAATAGCTTTATCCCAGCCTTCTTCGCCCTGAGTAGCCTCTATGACTGTATACTTGTTGTTGAAGATGGATTTTATATAAGCCCGAACAGCGCTAACATCCTCAACGATCAGCATTTTAGGTAATGATGATTTACGTCTTTCAGTTTTTTCTGTTGGTTCTTCATAAATCATAGAATCCCATTCCGTGTCAAGTAAGGAAGGATAATGATCCATTGACTCAAGGTCGTCTGACCAAGATTGAATTTCTTCCTTACTGAAATGATCCTTTCCTTTCTTGAGGGTAATCTTAAACCACGTATATTCTCCTTCTTTACTTTCTACATCGATGCTGCCTTGGTGCATATCCACCAGGCTTTTTGAAAGCGCGAGGCCAATACCTGTTCCGGTATGTTGCCGATCTTCATCATAACTGAAAAAGGTTTGAAAAATATGTTCGAAGTGATCTTGATGAATGCCCTTGCCAGAATCTTTTACAAGTAGTTCTACTGTTTTACCCCTGTCGTTTACTTCGAGAACAATTGTTCCACCTTGCGGGGTATGCTTGAAGGCATTGGACAGCAGGTTGAGCAGGATTTTTTCAAACTGATCGCGGTCAAACCAAACTTTTATATTTTCATGGGTAGTCTCCATTCTAAAATTGATCTGCATCTGTTCTGCAAGCGCATCAAATGAAAGTTTTATTTCATGCACAAACCGAACAATGTTACCTTCTGATACTTTCAGGTTAAGGTTACCCGATTCTGCTTTTCTGAAATCCAGTAAATGGTTAACAAGCCTAAGCAGGCGTTGGGAGTTGTCGCTTATCCGGATTATATCATTTCTTGCCTGTTTACTAAGCTCACCGGATTCGAGAAGGGATTGTGCCGGGCCTAATATTAGTGTGAGCGGGGTGCGGAATTCGTGGGATATATTGGTAAAGAAATCCAGTTTGGCCTTGTTTAATTTCTCCAGGTTTTCACGTTGGAGTCGTTCTACTTTTATATCGTGCAGTAGGTTGGCTCGCAGGAGAACGAATTTCCTGAATACATATAATAAAGCAAATCCAAGCAATACATACAATACTGCTGCCCAATAAGTTTTCCACCACGGTGGGTGTATCACTACTGTAAGTTGTAGATACTTTTCCTGCCATATTCCATCTATACCCGATGCTTTTACTTTGAAGAAATACGTACCAGGGTTTAAGTTCGTGTAATTAGCAAAACGTCTTTCACTGTCGGTGTAGCTCCAAGAATCATTAAACCCCTCCAGCATGTAAGCATACCGGATTTTTAGTGGGGCGGCAAAATCAAGCGAAGCAAACTCAAAGGCAATTGAATTTTCGAAATGTTTTAATTGAATTTCGGAATTATTACGGAGGGGTTGTGTGATTAATACCCGGTCGTTTACCTTTTCCCCGTGCGTGACATCTTTACCAAATAACTCAAATTGGGTAATTACTAGTGGGAAATTTTCCGGGCGCTGAATAATCTTCCTTGATTCAATACGATTAAATCCCTCTGATCCCGCAAATAACAATTCTCCTTCATTACTTTTAACGCAAACGTTGTTGTAAAAGAAGCCACCCATGATATGGTCGTTACGATCATAGTTTCTCATCCAACTTTGATCAGATGGGTCTATTACCGTCAGGCCGTTCCAGTGTGCGAGCCAAAGTTTCCCATCGTTATCTTCCAGAATGCTCACAATTACATTATTACTGGGGCCACCGTCTATGTTGTAATTCTCAAAAATATTTCGCCTCCTATCGAAAGAACTTAATCCGCCATCTGTCGCAAGCCAAAAAATACCAGCGTGATCTTCATAAAGAGAGTTTATGAAATTATCATTGATACTATTAGTCTCCGATCGTTTATAGTGATCCACAATCAACTCTTTGCCATCCTCTTTAATGCTGTAGAAACCATTGCCTCGCGTACCCATCCATGAAGTACCCGATCGATCTACATACAATACCACAATAGGTGCACTTGATAACCGTGGATCTTCATAGTTGATTACATCGCCATGTTGTAAGATTTTATAAAGTCCGCCACTCCAGGTTCCTATCAACACATTATCACGTCCATCACTTGTAATGGACATGATATAATTGTCCCGTAATATTGGGTTGTTCTGTGATGAATAATGATTGTAGGACGAAATTTCGGGTGTGGTGCGATGATGTTCGTTAAGCGTGGTGAGCTGATGTTCATTAAAATGATATACTCCTGCGCCAGCGGTGCCGACCCATACATTTCCCTTACCATCCGAGTATAGTGTTTGGACAAACTCGGTAAATGTATTCTCTTCTTTTGTCACAAATTTATACTTCGTAAAAGAACTAATTCCATCAAACTTAT
>CAZCRJ010000399.1:0-3545 GCA_964501015.1 uncultured Roseivirgaceae bacterium
GTTGGAGTTCTTAGTCGGCGGAAAAATCTTGGGATGGAGAATGATGCCTTGGGAGTATTAAAAACAAGGGGAATTATTTATGAATTGAATGTAGTGGGCGGGTATAAGCATGATGAAGTGGGGTATGATAAGGAAATAGACGCAAAAGTTAAACATTACGGAATTGGCGATCAGATTAAATTTCACGGCTGGCTCAAACAAAAAGAAATGCTTCAGGTTTTTGATACCTGTACCTATTTTATATTACCCTCACAGCAGGAGACACTACCGGTAAGCATTGCAGAAGCTATGGCGCTCGGCAAAATTGTACTGGCTTCAAATGTTGGCGCTGTGTCAGAAATGTTTGAAGACAAGCGCACAGGATTTTTATTCAGTAAAGATGATCTTAACGATCTGGTTTCCTTGCTTACCACACTTCATCATAAGGATCGACATGGCATTTCACGACAAGAAGTGAAGGAGGAAGCGATAGCCAAATATCATCCTGTTGAAAATGCAAGGCGAACCCTCAATTTTTATAGAGCAGTGTTGAATCCCGGTAACCTGCAGTACTCATTCTGATGAAGAAAATTGTTTTTTTTGGAGTTAAAACATTTCCATCCCGCGGAGGTACCGATCGGGTTGCTGAAAATATTATCCTTAATCTTAAAGAGCAATATGAAATTACGGTGCATTGTTTCGCAGATCCGTTGGCAAAGAATCATCTTCCAGGCGTGCAGGTTGTTCAATTTAAACAGTTGCTTCCAGGAGCCATGGGGTCGTTTTTATATTTTTTGATGTCAACAATTACCTTATTGCTGAATAAGCAAGCTCACCTAATTCATATTCATAAAACGGAAAGTGCATTTTTTGCACCCTTGTTAAGGTTGCGGTATAAAATAGTTTCAACGTCTCATGAAGCGCAATACAAATCGGATAAGTGGAATTGGTTCGCGAGGCAATTCTTTTATTTTACTGAGCGATTATATATCCGATATTCAGATCGGTGTACTTGTATCTCTAAGCCACTTTCAAACTATTATTATAATAAATACAATAAGACGGTTGTCTTTATTCCCAATGGAATCAACCCGGTAACACCCTCTATGGTGGATGGTGTTGCAGCAGAAGGGTACCTTCCCAACGGAGCTGATTTAAAGAAGCCCTTTATTTTATTTGCTGCCCGTAGGCTCATGAAAATTAAAGGCTGTCATTTTATGCTTGATGCGTTAACCCGAATCGGGTACAAAGGTCAGGTATTTATAACCGGTGAGTTGCATACCGATAAGGCTTACATGGAGGAATTACAAGATAAAGCAAGTAGGCTAAATGTCTTTTTTCTAGGGTTTGTGAACACCTTGCCTGCTTTATTAGGCCTGGTAAAACAAGCTTCCCTTTTTATTTTCCCGTCTATCACCGAAGGAATGTCCATTATGCTACTGGAAGTAGCCTCAGTGGGCACTCCCATAATTGCCAGTGATATACCTGAGAACAAACAAGTGTTCGGTACTAATGAAGTTTTGTACTTCAAATCCCAGGATGTTGATGACTTGACTGAAAAAGTAAGGTATGCACTACAACATCCAAACGAAATGACTAAACTTGGGGTTAATTGTCAGAATAAAGTGAATGCTGATTACCTGTGGGCCAATATTGCCCACCTGTATGCAAGGATTTATGATGATTTGTTATCAGTAGAATAATGAACACACCAAAGACTAAGACAATCAGGCTAAGCAACAGCAAGTTGATTCTATTATTCCTGCTGATAGATCTTTCACTTTTATTAATTGCCCTAAATGTTCAAGCGAAATTGCATTATGGATACTGGCCTTATATTGACGTATTGGTTTATCTTCTCTTAAGCACGTGGACAGTAACCTACATTTTCTTTATCGATCATGGATTTTTTGAAATTCAGTACGGCATTGACAGACTAAAATATCTTTTCAGAAAGTTTTTTGTATTTGTCCTGATCAGTTCCATCACCCTTATTTTATTTGATCTTGATCATGTATCCAGAACCATGTTTCTGGGTTCCTGTATAATCTTTCTGGTATTGAAATTTCCTATCAGCTTTTTCTATACCTATCTGATAACTGCCCGGGAAGATAGTCCCTCCAAAAATAAAATATTAGTAATAGGTGCAAGCAAAGTAGGATTGGCGATAGAGAAATTCTATCAGTTGTCCCCTACATTAGGGTATGTGATTGGTTTTCTCGATGATCAACTTGAATCTTCTGAAAAAGTGAAAATCTTAGGCAAAAATTCAGATTTTCAGCGGGTATATGATACCATTCCCTTTGATGAGGTAGTAATAACGCTGGATATCCATCAGGAAAATAAAATCAAGGAATTAGTGAATATTGCAGAATATAATGGAGTACGGCCATCCATTGTTGCCAATTACTATTCATTATTTCAACGCAATTTCGAGATTAGGAATCTGGCAGGTATTCCCATTGTTAATATCCGGGAATTCCCGTTAGAGTCTTATATCGCCAGGTTCTGGAAACGGGTATTTGACCTGATATTTTCGATAATTGCCTTGATCCTGCTGGCGCCACTTTTTGTGGTAACCGCACTTGCCATAAAGTTGGATAGTAAGGGGCCAGTTTTTTATAAGCCCGTTAGGCTGGGCAAACGAGGCGAGCAGATCAAGATTTTCAAGTTTCGTTCGATGGTTCATACCCAGAACACCGATCCGACAAGATCCACCTCTGTTAATGATGAACGAATTACCCGTGTAGGCCGCTTTATGAGAAAATATAGCCTGGATGAAGTGCCCCAATTTATAAACGTCTTGCTTGGGAATATGTCAGTTGTTGGTCCAAGGCCTCACAGAATTGATTTGAATAGGCGGTTTCAGGAAAAAACCCGCAATTATTTGGTACGGCATTATGTAAAACCGGGTATTACCGGATGGGCTCAGGTAAACGGATGGAGGGGACCAACCGAAACCCGTCATCAGTATATTGCACGAACGCTTCACGATCTGTGGTATATCGAACATTGGAATTTTGCGTTAGACATCTATATCGTTCTCCTTACCATTTTTGGTAAGAAAACCCGTAAAAATGCTTTTTAAGGGTTACCTTTCCCATAGCACTGGTAATTATCCTTATTTGTAAAATCGTTCGATCCTCATGACCTTTGCAATCTATTTAAACGCTCTCCCTGTGAAGTACTGGTTTAAGAAGGCCCTGTTTGTTACTGGCATAATCATAGTATTTACTTCTTGTCGTTCGTATAAGGATCTAACCATGTTGCGCGACCTACGGGAACCTACTGATCTTGTGCCGCGCTCCGTAATTGATTACCGGTATAAAATCAAGGTGAATGATAACCTGTATGTAAGTATTGTTTCAACCAACCCTGAACTGGATGAAATTTATAATCCTGCAACGGTGGGTATTTCCCGCATGGGTGGTGGTGGGGCTAACATCTGGGCTGAATTAACAACCCAATATGTACACGGTTACCTCGTTGATTTAGATGGGAGCATTACGCTACCTACTATTGGTAAAGTTTATGTTTTGGGTATGACTATTCTTGAATGTGAGGAA
>CAZCRJ010000400.1:0-3536 GCA_964501015.1 uncultured Roseivirgaceae bacterium
CTGCGTCAGATGTTGCACTATTTGCCATTTTCCCTTTAAAGTCTGCCGCAATTGTTGACTTTCCTGGAATCACATCACCAAATTCGTCAGTCACATTAAATACTTTCCAGGAACCTTTGACCAGCTTGTCTTCTGATTTAGGCTCATCAGTTGATTCGGCCTGTGTATTGGAGTCTGAACTTTGTGTAGAACAGCCTTGAATCAAAACTGTTATCACGAATAAGAAAATAAAGCGTCTCATTTTTAGATCGGTTTAAGTTTATAATATCTAATTATTTGTTTTTATAAATTTAGGAGCTATACAATAATAATAAGTTTAAATTGTTTTTTTATCATGTCTTGTTCGTCTTAACAAATGCACGCCAACCTTTAGATTCAAATCATCATTTTAAAAGTAGTAGTAGTTGTAGTAACTTTTGTGGGTAAGTGGGTAACCGCTTCGGTTATCCACTTATCCACAAAAAAAGCAGCCGGAGCACTATGCCGCCAACCAGGTTGATGGCTTATCAAACGATTTAGTCCGGCTGCTTAGTTTAAACTGTGAGCAGGGATCAGATAGATATTCAAGGCTACGGGCCTATTATAAAGGTTTTGATCCAGAACTCACTTACTAAATTACTTAAACCAAAAGTTATGGAAAAGTCAGAGCAAATTCAACCCCATGCCTGGATCCTGGGCATTGACGTATCTAAGCAAAGCATCGATGCCTGCTTGATCCGCACTTCAGACGGACAGCTGTTTGAGAGTAAATTTCACAACAACCTGTCTGGCTTTCGTCACCTAAAGCGCTGGTGTAAGGAGATGAAATGTGAATGTGATTCTTCTACCCTGTGTTGTATGGAGCATACCGGATTGTATACCCGGCTTCTGGTTCATTACCTATTGAGTAGGGAAGTTCATGTTTGGCTGGAAAGCTCACTACAGATTAAACGCAGCCAGGGATTGGTTCGTGGTAAGTCCGATAAGATAGATGCGCAGCGTATTGCACGTTATACTTACCTGTTCCAGGACAAGGCTAAAATAATGCAGTTAGGTATCCTTACCCTGGAGAAACTAAAGGACCTGCAGGCCAACCGGAAGCGATTGATGAAAGCCCTGCAAAGCCTTCGTACCAGTGTGCAGGAATTAAAACCCTTCGATCCCGCTATTGGGAAAGTATTGGAACAAACGAATAAGGAAGCTATTCGGGGATTAGAGAAGAGTCTGGATAAAGTGGATGAGCAAATTCTGACTTTCATTAATGAAGATCAGGAACTGAAGCAGAAATACGATTTAATGCTCACCGTGAAAGGCGTTGGAAAAGTACTTGCTGCTATGCTGTTAATCTACACCCATGGATTTAATCGACTTAATGATAGCCGCAAGCTGGCTTGTTATAGTGGCGTGGCTCCGTTTACCTATGCAAGTGGGACTTCAATCCGAGGAAAGACAGGGGTTTCCAAGTTTGCCAACAACGATCTGAAGCAAGTGTTGCACATGGCAGCCATTAGCAGCGTTCAGCATAATTCCGAACTGCATCTATACTATCAACGCAAGGTGCAGGAAGGCAAAAACAAAATGTCAGTGATT
Source organism: uncultured Roseivirgaceae bacterium (assembly GCA_964501015.1). GTDB lineage: Bacteria > Bacteroidota > Bacteroidia > Cytophagales > Cyclobacteriaceae > UBA2336. Next base: position 1,570 of record CAZCRJ010000400.1, read on the forward strand.
AATGCCGTGAGAAATAAACTACTTCACAGAATTGTGGCAGTAGTGAACAGGGGAACACCTTATGAATTGAAACTAAAAAATAGTTGAGAAAAAAGTTGATTTGATCATAGATATCGTTTGTGTTTATGACGCTTTGGGTGTAGGAGTGTTTGTTAAATGCGCAGCATGACAAACACGACCAGTCCAAAGTGTCCACCGTTACAAATTTAACTTAAGAAATGAGTTTATGATTAACGACAAACCCCAAAGTGGCATAAACACGTTGTGCTTGTTGCACAACTGCTTTATAAATATAGGAATTGGAATTATCTTGCAGCATGCAAGGACAAAAAGCTTTTGAAGAAAAACTCTTCACCAACTTTCAGTTATCGGAACGCATTCCTCCTGATAACTTCTATAGAAAATTAAAAGTAATATTGGATCTTAGATTTATCCGCAAGATTACAGCTCCTTACTATGGAACTGAGGGCCAGGAAAGTATTGATCCGGTTGTTTTCTTTAAACTGATCCTGATCGGGTACCTGGAAAACCTGGGCAGCGACAGACGCATCATCACTACCGTTTCCATGCGGTTGGACATGCTGTTTTTCATTGGGTACAACATTGACGAATCACTTCCTTGGCACAGCACCCTAAGTCGCACACGCCAACTCTATGGCGAAGATGTTTTCAAACAACTCTTCAAAAAAGTTTTGAAAACCTGTATCGACAAAGGGATGGTATCCGGGCGCAGGCAAGCAGTCGACAGTGCCCTCATAAAAGCCAATGCTTCCATGGACAGCATTGCAGAAAAAGAGATTATGACCGATGCCGATCTGTTTGTTGATGAGCTAACACTCAATGAAGAAGACAAACCAAAAAGAGTCGATGCCTACAAAAAGAAAAAAGTAGAAGAACACCACCGATGGAAGGAGAAAGCCTATAAAGGCCAACCCGCTTCGCGGTCAACTAAATTCAAAGAAGGAAATACCGATGATAGCAAGCGTGCGAAATTCCTTAGCAACCACACCCATTACAGCACTACCGATAAAGATGCACGCATTGCTGTGAAGCCCGGAAAACCAAGACAGTTCAACTACCTGGCACAAACGTGCGTTGACACCGAACACCATGTGATCACCCACATCGAAGCGTTCCATGCCGATAAAAAAGACAGCCAATGCTTGCCACAGATCCTTGATGGATTAAAAGAAAACCTTGCCCCCGAAGGGCTCCTCATTGAACAAGTGCTTGCCGACACAGGCTACAGCAGCGGAACAGCACTTAAAGCATTGGAGCAAAACAACATCACGGGTTATATTCCCAACTTTGGGAAATACAAAAATGAGCGTGAAGGATTTACCTATCACAAAGAAGAAGACTACTATACCTGCCCACAAAACAAGAAAGTTGAGTTTAAAAAAATAAAAAGCAACAACGGCCATCTGGCCAAAGAATACCGGACCAGCCGCACAGACTGTGGCCCTTGCCCTTTTCGAACAAGCTGTATAGGTAAAAGCCCAGAGAAGAAAATCGTAGACACCCTTGATAAACCCTACTATGATAAAATGCATGAACGTCTCAAGACACCGTACGCAAAAAAGATGAAGAAGCTGCGGCAGAGTACGGTGGAACCAGTGTTGGGAACCTTGATCAATTTCATGGGCATGAGACGGGTGAACACTAGGGGCATCGAACAATCCAACAAGTGCATGTTGATGGCAGCCATCGCCTACAACCTCAAGAAGATGATGAAATTCAAAACCAACAAGCCGATGGCCAACAGCATACAGCTTAGGCAATGGGTCAACGACCTTATTGATTTTATAAATTTTAATCAGCGAACTCTTCCTATCGGTCAATTATAGGCAAGAAAACAAAAAAATCAGTCGTGTATTGAAGTTGTCAACAGAGTTGTGCACAAAACGGTTTGTCAAGCTTTGCTTTAGAAATTCAATCCTTAAGTGAGGGTTGTGCAACAGCTACCC